>CALIEE010000238.1 GCA_938022485.1 uncultured bacterium
TTCAATTGTTTCTACGAGAGCAGAAGAACTATTCGAAGTTTAGGGAAGAGAATAATCGCTATAAGAGAGCCAACATGGGCTCAATCTCCTACGACTCTCTTCTCTATTCGATCATGGATGCAGTTAGCTCGGTGGTGATTGGAGTAATAATTTGGTTTAGCTTCGAGTCGATTATTGATGGCTCTCTTACTCTTGGCCTTTTGGTTGCTTTTGTTGATTATACCAGAAAATTTTTTCAACCTTTGAGAGAGCTTTCTGGAAAGTTTGCCATACTTCAGTCGGCATTGGCTGCTTTGGAGAAAATATTTAATTCTTTTAACGTCGACGAAGAACTCAAGACTGGCTCTGAGGTTTTTTCTGAAGACAATGCTGCAATTAAGTTTAGCAATGTTTCTTTTAGTTATCCGGGTTTTGAAGACAAACCTGTTTTAAAAGACCTAGATTTCACACTGAACTCTGGTGAGATTTTAGCGATAGTAGGTCCAACTGGAGGAGGTAAATCTTCTATTTCAAAATTAATTTCACTTCTTTATGACAACTATCAGGGAGAGATATTCTTTGGGGCCAAAGAATTGAGAGATTTTTCTACTTCTAGTGTGCGTTCAAAGATCGCAGTGGTTACCCAGGATGTGGAGATTTTTAGTGATACCGTAGAGTTTAACATTGGTTTAGGTGATCCAAAAATTACGCCAGAAAAATGTCGAGAGGTAGCTAAATTAGTGCAAGCTGATCAATTTATTTCTGAGTTGTCTGACGGATACCAAACTAAACTGGAGGCTGGAGGTAGTCAGCTCTCCGCTGGACAGGCTCAATTACTTAGCTTCGCAAGAGCTTTAGCTGCTGATACGCCAATTATCATTCTGGATGAGGCGACTGCGGCTGTTGACTCACTGAGCGAAGGTCTTCTTCAGAGAGCTACTGAGCATGTTCTTCGTAAGAAGACAGTATTAGTTATAGCTCATCGACTTTCGACAATCCGCGAGGCTAATGAGATACTTGCAATTAAGGAAGGTGAGATTGTCGAAAGAGGAAATCACGAAAGTTTATTAGCGGCAGATGGTTACTATGCAAAACTATTTCAAATGCAATTTTCTCATATTTAGCTTGTTGCTACTGCTGTTTAGCCCAGCTTGTTCAAGTATTCAAAGAAACGCCGCGCAAAGCTCTAGTGCTGCTGTCTCAACTGAGAATCCTGAAGTTACAAGAATAGTTGCTGATATACTGAAAAGTGGAGGTAATGCTTTTGATGCTTCAGTGGCCGCAACTTTTGCCCTGTCAGTGATTAGACCTCACTCGACAGGCATTGGGGGAGGAGGATTCTTTCTGATTCATCAAAAGAAGCAAGGACTGAGTACTTTTCTTGATGCTCGAGAGCGAGGACCTGCTGCTATTTCAAAAACATCAATTGATCAGGTTTCAGTATCCGATACTGAGAAGAAGGGAATGCTTGTTGGAGTGCCAGGAATAGTTGCTGGTGCTTGGGAAGTTTTTAACTCTTTTGGCTCTGGAAACTTAAGCTGGGCTGAATTGCTGCAACCAGCAATTGAACTTGCCGAAAATGGTTTTGAGGTTTATCCCCACCTAGCTGAGGCTATTGCTCTTGCCGAGAAAAGACTAGGCTTTACTCTGCCCCCAGAAATTGAAAAGGATACTTCTTTTCGTAATCCCGTTTTGGCAAAGACATTAAGTGGAATTGCCAATAATGGACCTAAATATTTTTACCAAGGTAGAGTTGCCCAAGATATTGTTGAGGCTACTCTTAAACGAGGAGGTTTGCTGAGTATATCTGATCTTAAAAATTATAGGGTTAAGTATCGAGAGCCGGTGAGGTTTAGTTATAAAGGTCGTGAAGTCCTTTCCGCTCCATTACCAAGCTCAGGTGGTATCGTTTTAGGTCAAGCGTTAGCACTTAGGGAAAAGCTGGATTCAGGGTTGAATGACTTCGACAGCATTGAATCTCTCGAGTTTTTAATTAAGAGTTTATCTTTATCTTTTAGAACCCGAGCTCTTTATCTAGGAGATCCTGATTATTCGGATTTAAATCAAGAAGACTTTTTATCAGCTTCGGCAATTGAAGAATTGGCTTCTGAGATAAATGATTCTTCTGTCTTGCAAAAACCAGAAACTAATTTTGAGCCTATACCTACTAGCACCACCCATTTTTCAATTATTGACTTCGATGGAAACGTGGTGTCTTCAACTCAAAGTATAAACCTTTACTTTGGAGCGGGTTTTGTTGCCGAGGGAACTGGAGTATTTTTGAACAATACTTTGGATGATTTTTCGAAAACTAATCGAGAGAGCAATGCTTTCGGCTTGGCAGGGAGGCAGGCTAATTTCCCAGAGGGTGGAAAAACACCACTAAGTAGTATGTCTCCAACAATTGTTTTGAATGATGGTGTGCCAGAGTTGATTTTGGGAAGTCCAGGAGGACCGAGAATTATTAGTGCAGTTTTACAGACCATAATAAACAGCATTGATTACGGAATGGACTTGGAGTCCGCCGTATCTTCTCCGCGGATTCATACTCAATGGGATCCTCCAACGGTTTACCTAGAAAATAGGAATCTTAAGCTAGGACTAGAGTCTAAGCTTAATAATATTGGCTTCTCTACCAAGAGGAGTGACTACTTAATAGGGAATGTTTCTGCTGTGTCGGTAAACCCAGCAGGGGAGATCAATGCTACTGCAGACCCTCGTCGCGATGGCTATGGGCTGGTTATAGATAAATAGTCAGTAGCCTAAACAATCTGTTCAAGTGACTTAAGACCCCGTTCCAGTTCTTCAAGCGAAGGTCCAAAGGAGAATCTACAAAAATTGGTAAAACGACTTGGTCGGTCAGGTCGTCTTTGTCCAGGATTAATATCAAAGAAGATTCCAGGAACTGTAATTACTTTGGCTTTCAAGGCCTCTTCGAAGAAATGCATGCTATTGCTCATTTCTCCTTTTAATCCAGTTAAACTTCCCCAGCAGTAAAAACCACCCTCTGGAACGCTCTCCACCTCTATGCCTAGTTTAGCTAAGCCGTCGACCATGAACTTTCTTTTTTCTGCAAAAAGATTTTGGATAGCCTTTGCCTCTTGGTCTGCAATAGAACGGTCTAGTAGTTGAACCGCTGCAAGTTGTATTGGGCGAGCACAGCCTCCGTCAATGAAACTTCCGGCTGAAGAAACTGCTTCAATCACAGATTTAGGGCCTACAGTCCAGGAAACTCTAAAACCAGGGTAGCGCCAATTTTTGGTTAGGCCATCAATTAGGATTACAGGGTCTTCGTCTACGTCCTCTACATAACTAGCAGCAGAGTTACTTAGTTCTTTAGAGTCGTAAAGATAATGAGAATAGAACTCATCAAAAATCATTGTGCACTGATGTTCTCGTGCGACTTGAGTCCAAATTTCAAGCTCTGCTCCGGTAACTAGTTTCCCCGTTGGGTTACATGGATTGGAAAGCAAAAGACTAGACAGTCCTTTTCCTAATATCTCTTCTTTGAGTCTTTCCGGGTTGAATTCGAAATTGTTCTTGCTATCCAAAAGAATTGGAATAGGAACAAAGGAACTAAAAGAATCGAGAAGCTCTTCGTAAGCAGTGTAATCAGGTAGAAAATGACCAACGTTGGTTCGCCCAAGTGCTGAGACAGCTCTTGTCACTGCAAGTCTACCACCTGAGCAGATTGCTACGTTCTCTTCTGTATACTTACTCTTCTTTCCATCTCGGTATCGAGCATTATAAAGCTCGGCCACTGCGGCCTTCAACTCAGGCATACCGTCCACTGGGGCATACTCTAGGTCATCTGTTGTGAACGACCAGTTTAGCAATCTCTCCGGAGCACCAGCTATCTCTCCTGTCTCAGGAGCCCCTTGTCCGAGATTAGCCCATTCTTCGGGATTTTCTCCGTAGCCATATTCTTTGGCGCGAGACATCACATAGATAACACCAGTTTTTGGAACTGGTCTGAAGCCCGGGGCTTGGATTTGCTGAGATGTTACTAATGCTTTATTCATAGTTCTAATAATGCTGGTTAAGCGGCAAATGATGCCAGAATTCTATCAAAATGACCACGGTTACTGAAAATACCTCAATTATTGTAATTCCTGCTCGCTTAGCTTCGAGTAGATTTCCAGCTAAGCCAATGGCCTTGATCAAGGGTATTCCCATGCTCGAGAGAGTCTGGCGAATAGCCCAAGCCTCAAAAGCTGCTCAGCGGGTAATCATCGCCACTGAAAGCACTGAAATAGTTGATTTTGCTTCCAGTTTTGGAGCTGAGGTTATGCTCACCAGTGATTCTTGCCAGACAGGAACTGACAGAGTTGCAGAAGTTTCGGAGAAGCTTGGTTGCACTACGGAGATAATGCTTAGCTTCCAAGGCGATTCAGTATTAACTCCAGCGCATATTTTAGATCAGTTGATTAATTCTTTTAACGAGAATCCCTCTCAGGAGATTGCAACCCCGGCTTGTAAACTTGAAGGTCAAGCTTTGAGTGATTTTATCAAGTCTAAGCAATCAGGCTCGAGCACTGGAACTATGGTGGTATTTAATAGTGACCACGAAGCTTTATATTTTTCGCGAAGTATAATTCCTTTTAAAAGGGGTGGGGAGCCAGAGGAAATATATCGCCACATTGGGATGTATGCCTACCGAGCAGATATCTTGAAAAAGTTTAGCTCTTTACCAATGGGCAGGCTGGAGAAGCTTGAAAAACTAGAGCAGCTTCGGGCCCTAGAAAATGGAATTGGAATCAGAGTTGTGCCAGTTAGCTATCAGGGTCGAACTGCTGCATCAGTTGATAATCCAGAAGATATAGAGACGGTAGAAGCCATAATAGACAGGGAAGGAGAGCTTCCGGAGATTTCTGGTGGCTAAGCTATTTCTTGTTCGACACGGTAATACTTTTGGCCCTGGAGATACCTGCGTTCAGGTAGGGGCACAGACAGATCTTGATTTGGTTGAATCAGGTAGAAAGCAGGCCCAATCTGTTTCTGAATGGCTCAATAAAAAAGAAATTAAACCAGTTGCTGTATATTCTGGTCCCTTAAAGAGACATATTCAGTCAGCAGAGATTGTTGCTTCT
>CALIEE010000239.1 GCA_938022485.1 uncultured bacterium
AATGTAACGGAATTTCTTTAGATAATTGTCAGGCTTCAGAGGTCGGAGTTAATAGTTACCAAAGAATTACTGGCTACGATTTCAGTGAAGGCGATGAGTATATGAAAAGCTCAGCTGATTACTGGACGGCTGTTCGCTCTCATTGGGAAAAATTGTTTGAAGAACATAAGGTAATCAAGCTCAAAGAACTCGTTGAAAACAAGCAACAATTTGAAATACATTTTGAGAACGTGGAGGAATCTAAAGGCAATGCCGTCTCTACAATCAACTCATTCCTCGATCTCACTTACTAAACAAAAATAATCCCTTCGCTTAGACAGCGAGAGATTACCAAGCACAAGTTTGAATAGCCAAGCAGTCGTCTGTCCTATGTAATTTGTATCGAATTAATTTTGATAACTACGCCGACAAAGGTAAACTCCTAACAGTAATCGAGTAATAAAAAGGGAAAGAACAATGAAAAGAAGAAACTTTTTACTTTCGGCTTCTGGTCTTTTGGCAGGTGTTGTACTTTATCCACTAAGAGCATTTGCCTCTGAAAAGAAAGATATTGTTGCTCTTGACGATCCAACTGCAACTGCACTTGGTTATGTTCATGACGCCACGAAGACAGACCTGAAAAAATTCCCAAAGCGAGCCGGAGCCGAAGGAGCTACTCAGTTTTGCAATAACTGCATGTTCGTCCAAGGCGAAGAAGCAGAAATTGCCGGTGAAGAAGGCAAGTGGGTCGGATGCCAACTTTTTCAGAAAAAAGTCGTTAACTCGAAAGGTTGGTGTAATTCTTGGACCAAAAAACCAAGTTAAGCTTGTCGAGGCTCTAAAACGACGACCAAGTGAGTCGTATTTTACATACTTCGCAGCGAGGAGGAGTTTTAGGAACGAAGAGAAGCTCAACCTGAGCTCTTACTCCCAGAATATTGGGTTTACTGTCGTTAGATAAATAGTTCCCTCCAGCCCAAGCTCCAAAGGTTTGCTCTCGTTAAGAGCTGCCGAAAAGAAAATGGCCTGTCCAGACTCTATCGAGACTCTCCCCTCACCTTCCCCTTCCACAGACGCGTAAGCAGCTCCCTCTAAACAAAAAGCAATCGCTGGACCCTTAACATGACCACCAACGGGTAAGGGAATTTTACTTTCAATCTTGGTCAAATAAAACTCTTTAGCTGGTGTCAGATAACGAGTTTCCATACCTTCGATTTCGGTTTCAACTAGGCAAGGCTGGTCAACATTGTAGTCTACCATGTCCAATAAAACATCAGTGTCTTTGAACTTCGAGGTAAGTCCAGCTCTGATTGTATTGTCACAATTAGCCATGCACTCAACAATATCACCACTCAAGTAAGCATGAGGAACACCGGGTAAGGAGAAAACGGCCTCCCCAGGCTGAAGGGTGACTATGTTAAGCATAAAGAAAGAAAAGACCCCGACATCTCCTTTGGGATAGAGATCCGAAACTACTCCTAGCCAACGCCTTATTTCAGGATCGTCGATTTTTTCAGTTTGTTGGTACAACTGACTACATAAGCCTTCTACCTGTTCAGCTGACAGACCCATCACAGCTCGGTAAACCTGCTCCTTAACAGCAGCCCCGTTTTTATCTGAAATATCTTCTAGCTCTGCCAACGTTTGTTCGGACAGTGCTTCTACAATTTGAGAGCAGCCCAGCACTTTCTTTTTGAAATCTTGGTTAGACCTAAAGCCACAGAGCATTTGCACTTTGGTGGCAGCAACTCCAATCTCCGGTTTATGATTAGAATCAGGGTAGTTGGCAGGATCTTTTTTGTGTAACTCTTCGGCCAGCCGAAGGTCTGGGTGCACCTGTATTGATAAAGGCCTAGCCACAGAAAGAATTTTAAATAAAAAAGGCAGTTCCTTTCCCCAAGCTTCGACAACCCGCTTACCCAAAATCACCTCTGGGTTGGAAGAAATAGCTTCTCTAAGACATACCGGAGCCCGGTCAATAATTAGCTTAGAACTTGATTTTGGATGGGCTCCAAGCCAATACTCCGCAAAAACCCCTGACTCACTGTTTCTTCCAGCAAGCAGAGCAACAAGAGAGTCAGAACCAGTTTTCCCCCAGTCATACTGTTGGACTGTTCCAAGAAGTAGTAAAGGTTGCAAAAACTCTCTCATTACTAAACTGAAAGCTGCTCAAAAGAGTTACTCATTAGAAAGTACGGGCAACCAAGCCTAGTTTGAAGGTCTTTAAAACTACAGGCAAGACTTCAAGTGGCATTTAGCTACTGGCCTTGACCCGCGTTCTGTCCGGTAATTTTATCCAAAATTGTCTGGGCTGGTTTAAATTCAGGTTGGACAGCAAGGGCTTGCCTAGCAGCACTCTCTGCTTCTGTAAAATTACCTGAAGATAATTGATCTCTAGACAACCAAGTCCAAAGGTCAGCACTTAAAGGGCATCTACGAGTCAACTCTTGGTATTTTTGAATTCGAACTGCTGAATTTTCGATTAGTATCGCCTCTTCAGCTTCAGCATCAATGCCAGGACAGACTTTGGCTATTCGATCTAGAGGCGATGATTCTTTATCACGGTTAACAACTATACCCTCCTCTTCATCTCCTCCAGCTTGTGTTTCAATCAGCTTAGCCCTGCTTTTTTGAACCTGCTTAAAAAACTGGTCATTATCAGAGTTAGCGCCATAAGATACCGCTGGAGAGTTAAATCTTTCGGGAATTCCACCAGAATCCCGAAGAGGAATACCAGCGGCCGAGCCATCAACAGTTCTCGGTGACCAAGCAGGTGCACCACCTGAAAATCCACCTCTTGAAACCAAAGCCTGTTGCTCGGCAACCGTAGCAGATTTAAATCGGCAGCCAGCTAAGACTGTTACTATTAGCAAGGCAAAAATTAATCGAGAGGAAGCGGCCATCTGAGTTCTCCAGAACACTTTCAAATATTATCTTCGAACAAGCTCCTCCAAGAGCATTACAGGGCTCTTAAGAGGGGTCTAGAAGGCTAGTTTGCCATAGAAGATTGCCGAGGCCCAGTGAAAATAGAGCAAATTAGAGGGTTATTTAGGGCTCTTGAAGTTTATACCTAAACCATAAGCCTTGAGGTGGGTTCTTGTCGAAGCTCAACCCTTGTTTGTAAGGCCTTCAGGTGGTTCTTGTTGAAGCTCTCAAACGCCGAAGAGTGAGTCGTATTACGAGAGGAGAAGTTTGAAGAAATGAAAACAAGGGCCGCCTGAGCGCCTAAGGGCCTTACAAAAAAAACCGCTATAAAAGCAGTCTTCAAAAACAAGCCGACAGACAGGGGCGGTAAAATCAGGAAAGAGAAACTGCCTGCCGGCTATAAAATCTATTTTTCTAGGTCTAGTAAACTTGACCGGCACGGTTACCAGCGTGCTTGTAGTATCCGTAATAATCATAAGTTTGATAGCTCTTAGAAGTATCAAAACTCCCGTTAACTACTGCACCAAGAATATTCTGTTTGCCGATAACACTTACTGCATCTTCAACTAGTCTCTTGTCAGTCTTCCAAGCTCTAAGAACTAAAAGAGTTGCATCCGTGATAGAACTAATCGTAATTGGCTCAGGGCAAAGTAGAGCAGGTGGACAGTCCAAAACTATATAGTCGTAGTGGGCTTTTAGCTCTTCGATATAAGCTTTAAACTCTGGACCTTCAATGAGAGCTGTAGGGTCTTCACTAGGATTTCCGGCCGTTAATACGTCAAGCCCAGGAGATACGGCGCGTATTGCATCACCAATTTCCATTCGACCACTAAGAACCTCAGACAATCCTGGTCCTTCCTGAAGGTCGAAATACTCGTGAACTGTAGATTTACGCAAGTCGCAATCTATTAAGAGAACTCGATTCTTCTCATCATTACCAAACGCTCTAGCCAGGTTAGTGGCGACAACACTCTTACCTTCTTGAGGTATAGCGCTAACGATAGAAAGAACTTGATACTTTTTATCGTTTCTATTCTTTCTCTCAATCTGCGCTTTTAAAATTCTGAATCTCTCTGCTGCAGGGTGATTGGTGATGATACCATCAGCAATAAAAATGTGTCCCTGGGTCAGGTCATGCATGCCCTTTCCATTAGGATCCAATCGACGAGCCGAGCCAGTCTTAATACCCACTGAGCGAGCTGGTAGGTTACTGTTTCCCACCTTTTTAGTTAGTTCA
>CALIEE010000240.1 GCA_938022485.1 uncultured bacterium
TATGCTCCTTTTCAAGCGGTATTTTGTTTTTATGCTTACTTTCTCTATATGGGGATTGTTGAAGAGAAGAATAAATATCTAATTGCCGCCTGGATAGTTTCTTTTTTCTCGGTATTTATTCATATCAGTTCGATGGTTGTGAGTTTATTAAATTTCACAGCTTTTTTGAAGAAACCCGAGCCTCGAAATTTTATTTTTCCACTTTTGATAAGCATTTTTGCTTTTACTTATATCAATTATGATTTCCGTAATTTACGATCCGGAGAGAATCTGCCAGAAGATTTTGCTTTGAACGTTCCTTCTGGAGCAGCCGGACTAGATAATGTGATGACCCCAAAGCTGCTTTTCCCTTTCGGGCTAAGTGATAAGGTTTTTCTTTTTTACTTAGGTCTTGTCGTGGTCATTTGTCTGGTTTGGCTGTTTCGCCTCTTGATCGATAAGAACTCAAAGCCTTGGCTGAAAATAAGCTTATCTTTGTGTGTTATTTTAGCTTTACTTAATCAGTTTGCAGCGATCATATTTGGACTACTAATCGTTGTCACCGGAAAGTTAGTGGAGCCTAAGGATTTACGAAGAGGGATTTCCCTCAGTACCGGCGCCTTAGTGCTCACAATCTTTATGTTTTGGTTTGTCTTCGCACTCTCTTCTAGCTCCTGGCACGAGCTGTATGATGTTGTAGAGAGTCCTCATAGAAAGATCTTAGTGACCTTTCTGAAATATCCCGATTTCTACGAGCCGTTTCTTGCAAGATGGTACGGAGTGCAGCCTGTAACTATCGTCATGATTTCTTTGCTGTCTCTTGTTGTTGTGGTCTGGCCTTACTTTGCCAGAGACTCTAGTTTGAAAAAGAACTGGTTTCTTTTTTACATTCTCCTAGTGAATATCTTTATTATGGGTATGTTGAAAGGTCCGGCTCCGGCGACTCGTTACACACTGTATCTCTACCCCATTGTGCTCATCGTCGTGTCCTTGGGGCTTAAAGCAATTTCGAATCGTAGCAGTGCCATTTTTCTATCTAGTTTTTTCGCTTTTTTATTTCTCTCTGAAGATTATAGCATCTCGCATATTGCCAATATTGCTACCGAGCAAGGAAATTTCAGAGAAGGTATGGTGCATGAAAGAGAAGTGCATTTATGGCAGCGACTTGATTTTAGAAGTCCAGCTGAATACGTAAACGCTAATTGGAGAAAAGGGGATAAGGTCCTTATTTTCACTTCACCCATCAGTTACTATTTGGACAATCTTAACTATATGTATTTGAATATAAGCAATGCTGGATTCAAAGCTAAGTCTGCTTGTGGAGGGGAAAAGGAAGCTTGGACTATGGCTGACTTACTTTATAAGCCAGATGAGTTCATAGAGATGATTGAAAACGTTTCAGGTAGACTTTGGGTAATCGCTAGAAACCCCGATGTTCCCTGGATTGACGGACTTGAAGAAATGTTGGCCAGTCAATATCGAGATAACCGGGTTTTCGAAGGAGGGGTCGGCCGTATTGATGTCTTCAAGTTTGAATAAACTATTTGGACTTTTTTTAGCTTCTTTATTTTTACTTAGCCCTATTTTTGCTGAAGCAGAGGTGGCTGAGAGTGACTTGTTCGTTCTTGGAGCAACGCCTGGTGGACTAGCTGCCGGAATAGCAGCGAAGCGGAAAGGTCTTTCAGTTACTGTGCTAGAGCCTTCGAAAAAACCTGGGGGGATTCTTTCTGGTGGACTTGGATTTTCAGATACTTGCAGAAAAGAGTTTATTGGGGGGGTAGCGCTAGAGTTTTTTCAAAGAATTGGTCGAGAGTTCGATAGAGAACTGCAATGGAATCTGGTTCCTAGTGTTGCTGAAAAAGTCTTTAGAGATTGGATTTCTGAAGAAGGTCTTCGAGTTTTATATGGAGAGACTCTTGAATCCGCTAAGGTTGTAGATGGAAATATTCAAGCGGTTGTAAGTTCGACTGGAAAAGAATTTAAGGCCTTAAATTTTATTGATGCGAGTTACACAGGCGACTTGTTGGCCTTGGCTGGGGTAGATTACGTCATAGGTAGGGAGGGGAGAGCTGCCTATGGGGAGTCTTTAGCGGGATTTACAGAACGTCATAATAGGGAGCAATTCCCTAGTGGTTTATCAGCCTATAAGAAGGACGGTAGCCTTCATTACGGAATCCTTAACAAAAATGAGATTGAAGTTGGGACGCCTGACAAGAGAGTGATGGCCTACAACTATAGGCCTTGCCTGACTAAACAAAAAAATAATTTTCGAAAGTTTTATCAGCCCGAAGACTACTCTTCTGAGAGATACTCTTTGTTGAGTGAGTTGCTTAAATTCAGTCAAGAACTAGGGCTTGGGGATATATTAGGACTAAACCGAACGGTTGATAGTAAGTATGACCTTAATAATAAGGGTCCGTTCTCAACTAACCTTCTTAATGTCGGCTTAAGTTACTCTGAAGCCTCTTCAATTGAGAGACTAAAAATTGAAGAGGAGCATGCCAATCACATCAAGGGGCTTTTATACTTTCTTGTAAATGATCTTTCGGTGCCTCCAAGTATTAGAGAAGAAGCTTCTCGATTTGGATACTGTGCGGATGAGTTCACAGCTAGCGATAACTTTCCTAGCCAGATCTATATAAGAGTAGGCAGGAGAATGGTCGGTGAGTTTGTACTTACTCAAGAGGAACTCGTTTCCGGCTCGAGACAAGAGGATTCGATTGGATGGGGTTCATGTAGAATAGAGGTTCATCACAATCAAAGGTTAGTTGACCAGGAGGGCATGGTTTATAATGAGGGGGTAGTTCCGCAGGTAGTGCCTCCCTACCAAATTCCTTTTCGTAGCTTGATCCCGGTTCAAGGCCAGGCCGATAATTTGTTAGTGCCAGTGGCTCTCTCAGCTAGTAATATTGCTTATAGCTCTCTTAGGATGGAGCCTCAGTTTATGACCTTTGGCCAAGCTGCTGGAACTGCTGCTTTTTTATCGGCTAAGTATGACCTGTCGCCAAAGGAGATTGACGCTGGATTGCTTAGATCCCATCTCTATCAGGCTGGGGCAGTGCCTGGGGGTAGATATGGTAAGTATGATAAATTATTCATATCTATTGCTTTTGGCTTGGCTTCCCTTATAATAGGCGCAACTTTTTCATGATAAATTTAGAGCGCAAATAGTCTAATTTTTTGCAAGTGATTCAGGTAGCGAGATGTTTGAAGTATCCAAAGTAGTTGAAGGTATTTTAGCTGTAAGAAAAGTTGCGGTTAAAGTTTTTGTTTTATCCCTTTTGCCATTTTCCACGGCACTTGCTTGTCCGGACATAGATGGTCTCGCTGATATAAACTGCGATGGTGAACTTAGAGTCGTTGCTTTCGGTGACTCCATTACGGCTGGCTGGGTATTCACGCCAGGTATTGCCGGCACTTGTGTGTTTGGGGAGGGCCCGAGGTGCGAAGATGAGGGCGGATACCCTGGAAGACTACAGGAACTCCTGCCATCTACCATGATTCTTAACCGAGGCATTTCTGGTGAAGAAACTGGGGAGGCGCTGGATAGACTAGGCGCTGAGTTTAACTCCTCAGTCGCACCCGACTACACCATTATTTTGGAAGGTGTAAACGATCACTTTAATGCCTTTGCCCTTAATATTACGCTAGAAGAGTTAGTTGATAATTTACTAGAAATTGTTGAGGCATCTGAAGACGCTGGTGCCGTGACTCTTCTTGGTTCTTTAACTCCTTCAGAGAGATTTCTTGGTAATGCTAATACTGATCCGAATCGTCTTTATCGATCGCGAATGGATTGGATCGACGATATTAACGACGCGATAGAGCCCTTTGTTGGAATTGATTTTGCGAGTCTAGGTGAGGCTGTGATTGGCCCGGATGGCCTCCACCCAGATGGTAATGGTTATCAAACTATGGCTTTGTTCGCGCGTGAGAACTTACTCCAAGCCAGCGATGATAACCGACCTGCTGACAACGATAACGACGGAATTTACGATTTTGCAGAAGCTGATTTTGGAAGCTCACCTCAGTTGGATGATACTGATGGCGATGGGCTTTTGGACGGGGATGAAGTTTTTATTCATGGTACTGATCCTGCCAGAGCTGACACAGACGGCGATGGGTTTTCTGATTTAGAGGAAGTGAATGGAGTTGGAGATAGTACGGCTCCGACTGTGACGCTGAGCGTTCAAGGTTCTGCATCTTCTTCATCCCCAGTCTTTACTGTTGTTGGCCAAGTTTCCGAGCATGTTGAAGGACTTTCAGCCTCGGATATTTCCTTAACTAATGCCACCATTTCATCTTTCAGTGCTTCGAACAGTAGCTTTTCTTTCCAAGTGACGGCCTCTTCGCCAGGCCAAGTGAGGGTTCAGTTGGTTGACTCTGAAGCTGTTGATGTTGCTGGTAACGAGGCTAGAGACTCTAACACCCTAAGTCTGAATTTTGTGCCGAACACGACGACTACAACGACAACGACGACTTCAACCACCTCTACAACCACTACCTCCACAACAACATCTTCAACTCTTCCTCCTGTGGTTGGAGAGGATACTGACGGAGATGGACTAAGTGATGAGAGGGAGAGGGAGTTAGGAACAAGTGTGTCTTTAAGAGACACCGACGGTGATGGTTCTAGCGATGGTCAGGAGGTAGCAGTAAACTCTGATCCCCTGGATCCTTCCAGTGAGCTGTTTGAACTAGCCCCTCGTTTCTGTTCGGAATGGAATGGTTTTATAGGTCAGATTTGGAATATCGCTGAGTTTACGAACTTTACTGGTCAGAATCAGCAATTAGGTTTGAACCTTTTCGATCAATCTGGGGTCGCTCAGGGGTCTCAAAATATTTCAATTTTACCTGGAGCTCAGACTGATGCTTTGGTGCACGACATCAATGGTTGGCAGGTAAATGGTATTGGAACTGTTTGCGCGGACAAAGACCCCTCACTCGCAGCGAATGCGATTGATGGTCGTATGTTGCATTATAAGTTTGGACCCGACTTTGAAATAGACTACGTATTAAACTTTCCATTCTCTGATGATGTGTCAGGGCGAGTTTTTGCTCAGTTCAATACTTTTAATCCTGTTGCCTCAAACCTTTTTGCGGCTAACTGGTTGAGTATTTCAAACTCTGAAGCTTCGGACCTTAGTGGAACACTTATTGTATATGCGCCTTCTGGAGTTAGGTTAGCGACAGAACCAATCTTGATTGCTGGACTTGGAAGAAGAGATATTAGTATTCATGCATTTGGAGCGAATAATGTTGGGCTCATCGAATGGATACCTGATGATTCCTCAGCCCGATTCAAAGTAGGTTTGAACCGTTATTTTTATGATGGGCCAACTCCAGTTTCTGAGGTCAGTAACGCAGTTGCCACTGAAGCTAGAAAACCATCTTCTCAGGGGCTGATTTCTGTTTTTGATACTAGAGATCAAATGGCAGTTCTCGAAGTATCGAATACTTTGACTCAATTATCAGTGGTTCCTTACACTATTTACGATGGTGAGGGACAAGAGGTGTTTCAAGACGTAGTTGCTCTACCGGCTTATGCCACACACCATTTAATATTGAATAACGTTGCTCCTCCTTCACTTGGAACAATACGGCTGCAGGGGTCTAATTCGAGAAGCCTTTTAGTTTCACTTTTTCAGTATGGCTTGAATGGAGCTGGAGTAGTTGGCAATATTTATAATGTATCTTCTAGAGAAAGTCTGGGGTCTCAACTCCAAGGGAGCTATAATACCTTTCTTGGGCAAAGCTGTTCATTGTTCTTAGCTAATACCTTGGATAGAAGCCAAGTGATGGAAGTTGAGGCAACCCGCTTTGATGGCGAGAGTGTGGTCTCAGGAGACAGTGTGACCGTTGCTGGCCTAGGAGTCGTTGAATATGATCTATGCAGTAGAGACGTCCCTAACGTGTTTGGGGTTGTGAGGGTTACTCCTGAGCAAGGTGGAAGCGCGGCTGGATGGGTAGTTCGTAGCGGAGCAAACGACAGCTACAGGCTATCTACACCGGTTCGATAGAGGTTTAGACTAGAACAGTCATTCCAAGTCACACTTTTTTAGTTTCCTCTCATAATAGTAATGAGGAGATTTATTTTAGTGTTTGACCAGAAGGCAAATCATTCAGCAGCATCCAGCCAAGGGGCTGCGGCCAAGCCTGCCGCTAATCCGAGCGCTGGATTTGACCCTGTGACGGGAGCAAACACCCGTGGTGGTGGAATGAAATTCAATCATATCTCTGATTTAGTGCAACATCATGCCTCTAGGGTAGGTGTAGAAACCGGAGGAGTTGTCGGTGCTGTCTCCAAGGGTGTAGGTATAGCCGCACTTAACATGCCGGATTTAGCGACTCGTAGTGCTAGTTTAGGTAACCCTACTTTAGCTAAAGCCGTGGCCAAGGCTAGCTCCCCTTTAAATAAACTCTCTACCCCGGTGGTGAGTGCCTTGAGTAATGCAAGTAGTTTAGCTTCGGGTTTAGCCCCAGGTTTAGCCCCAGGTTTAGCTCCCGCTAAACAGGCTACAGTAGCTCTAGAAAAGACGGCTGAAACAGCTGTTAAAGCGGGTGGAACTGCAATTAAGTCAGCGAAGGTTTCTTCTGGGGGTGTCTTAGGATTGTTAAAATTGGTGTTGGGTAAGATAGCCAGCTCAGTATTACCAATTGGGGGTAGGTTTCTGCTCGCTATCCCAGGGATAAATAAACTGATCCCATCAAAGACCCGCTCTCGCTACTCTTGACCTAGAGTAGTTTTTGAAAAGAACCTCTTTAAAACCTGTTAGAAAAATTTTTATGAAACGTCTTCTACTATAGGAAAGTGCCTAGGTGAGAGATCTTTCCAAGAATCATTCCTAGAGCGAACATAAAAGCGAAAAGTGTAACTTTAGCTGCCATTTTTTATTCTCCAATTCAAAAACCGAAATACAAAAATTATTTACTCCTTACACTCACTAATCAGCTTTAAGGCCTGAAATGCTTCAGATTATCTGCCTTAAGATCTGCCCAGGGTAAGTGGTTGAAAATGCTAGGTAATTATTTATTGCATGGGGGCAGATCCGTGATTAAATTTATGATGGAGGCGTAGAATCGAATGAGCGAAAAACTATTTTTACCATACTTGGATGACCAGCCCGTAGTTACCGAAATTAAGGGCCATAGACTTGTTATAGTCTCGGAAGACCAGCAGGATCTGAGAGATAGTCTTGAAATATTAGGGGCAGATGAGGTGGTTGAAATTGATTTAGTAGACTCCTATCCTGATACGGCAGAAATACTAGCGGAAAAGGTTGAAGCATCAGCAGTCTTTACTCCAGAGGGAGTTTCAGTAGGCTCTATGATTCTGAGCCTACAGGATAGCTTGCCCTGGATACAGTAATAGAGAAGTTTAGACTTTACTCGCCGTCGTAGCCGTATTTTTCGGCATCGTCCAGCACGTCATCAAATTCACCCTCGTATATTACAGAGTTTGGACCATTGGCTCTCAGCTTGTGGTCTCGGGCGATTTTAATTTTCCTTTTAATTTTTTTAAGTACCTTATGAGGACTGGAAACTCCATGGATATCAAACTCCAGACTTTTTCGTGAAAAACGACCTACAGAAACAGTTCCATAGTTTAACATTTTTCCCATAGGCGTCTGAGTGACTTGGACGACCTGCATAGCGTCTGATTCCATTTCTACTTTGCGATGATTAACTGTCAGACAACCCGTATGATAAACAAGTTTTTTGTTACCCATGGTGGCGTAAATGTTGCAGGTTTTAAAGATAGCTCTACCAATAAAGAAAAAAGGAAGAGCTAACAGGTAGGGTATTCCTACTGTAAATCCAACCAAAGGAAGTTTAAAGTCCATTAAAAGCGCTTCAAACCCAAGCGAGATAGCGATAATTGCTAAAGCCGAAATGAAAAATAACGCAAAGTTAGGCCACTGAGCAATCCAGCCCGGCTGAACTAAGACAGTATAGTCATACTCAGGATCTAACTGGGCAGAATTCAAGCCCGCCGTTTGGGATATTTTATCTATTGATTCTTGAATAGGAACGGGTCTGGAGGACGGAGCCTCTGTGGGGAGATTTCCATTAGGTTCGGTTATAACGGTAAGGTCAGAAGAAGCTGTCTTTTGATTCCTTATATTACGACGCACTGGATTGTTTCTTCGATTATTTAATCGACTTCTACTTTCCTTTCCTGATGGGACTCTGCCAGAGGTGGAGTTATTTCTTCTGATTCTAAATGGGTTTTCTGGTTCAGGGGATTTTTGTCCAGATGCTTTAGCCATGCTCTCAGTGAAGACGGAACTTTCACCGGATCTTGTCAGATTGTGATTTGAGCTGGGATTTGCTTCACCTGGCTTGACTGGCATGAAATAGCTCCTCTAATCGGTTAATAATTTACCAAAATAAAAACCGACATTCGGAGGCTAACTTCCGAGCCATTCGCATCCTAACACTTTCCTAACATTCAATCAACTTGAACCTAACACCTCGAGAGGCTTAATAACATTGTAGTTTCAAGGGCTTAGGGTGGTTGCTAACTAGAAAACGACCCACTCTGGTCTTGACCAAGCCCCTCAGAGCTAACAAATTAGGGGGCGACAGAAGCTTTAACCTCCTGTTATTTGTTGGGTTTAGAAACTTTTATTTGGTCGCAAAGAACTATTAATGTCCGAACCTGAAGACAAACCAAAAGAAGAGGGGCGGAGGCGTTACCTCTACTCAGTAATATTCGAAGCCGAAAGTTTTGAAGGTAAAGCCTTTGACCTAGCTTTGTTGGCAGTAATTCTTTTCAGTATCATTGCCATATCTTTAGAAAGTGTTGCTGGAATACAAAACCAGTATGGCAGCACTCTGAGAACAATCGAGTGGATAATTACTTTCGTGTTTAGTGTTGAGTATTTACTTCGACTCTATTGCACAGATAGACCGGTTCGTTACGCCAGAAGTTTTTTTGGGGTGATCGATGTACTATCGATCTTACCTTCATTTTTAGGTCTT
>CALIEE010000241.1 GCA_938022485.1 uncultured bacterium
AGGCTTTAACTTGGATTCGAAAGCAAGATTTCTGCCATGAGGGATGACAATTATTTTCTCTGAGATATGTTTTGGAAAATAACTACTAAAAATATCTTTTGGAGACTGGTCGGTAGTGATTATAGTTTTTGCGTAATTTAAAGCAGGCAAAAATCTTTCCAGATGCAACAAAAGATAAGGTGAGCGTTGTTGCGAGTCGAGACCTTTGAACCAATTTGAAGTAAGGAATTGATCCTTTGGAGGGGTGTCTTTAAGCTCTTGCTCGGAAAGATATTTGCCTTCTCTCGAAATTAGCTGAAGGCAGGGAGAAATAGTGTAGTAATCATGCAAAGAAACAATTAGAGGAATGTCCCTTGCCTTTAAATCGCTAGCAAGTTCAGGGGCGTTACCCAAAAAGTGTCGCACGTGAACTGTCTGCCAAGGACAAAGATCAATAATTCCTTTCCAGGCATTTTGTCTTTCTTGGTCTAAGGCATTATCTACCTGCCAGAGGGCTTGAAATTGATAGAGCCTTATTAACTTTAATTCACCAGCTTCTCTCCGGAACAATTTCCACTGTTTTCTTCCAGTAAACAAAATATAGGGCTGAAACGAGGAGTCTATTCCTAGAGCCAAGTCTTGAGATGTTTCAATTGTCCCTCCTCCACCATCATGAAGAACGTAGAGGATATTTTTTTTGGTTGGGCTAGCAGTTTTGCATGTTAAACGACTTCTTAACTGGTCTACTGGGTCATTAGCTAACCATCTTCGAACTTCTAGTGAGTATTCCGGATGAAGTTCCCGGATCACAGCTTTTGATTTTTCTATCAGTTCAGCTTTTTCGGAACCAAAAGAAGCCGATCTTTTGTGATAAATATAGGTTTGATCATCTATGATATTTTTGAGACCGGCTTTGTTTAGTCTGATACAAAAATCATTTTCCTCGCCATATCCACGGGGAAACCGATTTTCGTCAAAAAATCCTATTTTATTAAATGCAGTGCTCTTAATATATAGGCAAAAACCGTTTCCAGTCGGCACTTCAGGCCTTAAGAGGGGACTCAGTTTTTCAACATTAGATGAAATCTCATCTACCGATGAGTCTTCAGGGATTTTGTTGACTTGATTGTTAATTGGAACAGAGAAAGCTCCTGCACCGTTTGATACTGGAGTTACCGTAGCAATAGATTGATCAGAATAGGCCGCGGCTCTTAATTTCTCTATCCAGCGTTCGGTAACTATCGTGTCACTATTAAGTAAGATGATGTCCGCTGGTGCAATTCGACAACCGATATTAATGTTCTTTGTGTAACCTTGGTTTTTATTGTTTCTGAGGTAGTGAATCCACTCTTCTGCTTCTGCGTATGCTTTTAGTTTGGGCTCTACATTGGGGTCTGGGCTGCAGTCATCAAGAATCAAAAGTTGAAAATCAGTGCACTGGTGTCTGAGTAAACTTTCTATGCATCTGACGACATCTTCCAAAGCATTATAGACCGGAAGAACAACAGTTAGTTTGTCCTTAAGTTTGATTCGCTTCGCGCCATTTTCAAATTCTCGGAATCCACCAAGTGGAGAGGGGAGGCCTAAGTATAGGTTGCCCCAGTGGTCCAGGCTCCCTCTAATTTGCTCTAGTTTGAGTTCTGGTAAGCTTTTAACGTAGCCTTTGGATAAAAGAGATTTTCCTTTAGCTGAATCAAAGAGGAAGCTTCCGAGACGGTAAGATTTTGAGCTTAGTATGGTTTCAAGTTGGCCAAGGATTAGCTTTGTGAAAACTACAATCTCAGGCAGAGATGAGTGATAGGCGTGAAGCCTTTCTAGAATCCTGTCTTCTTCCGAAAGCCTAGCTCTTAGCAGTTCCTTGCTTTCGGCCAACCTAAGGTGAGAATTCCACGAGTTAAGGGCGGTTTCGCAGTCTCTAGTGAAGGCCTGAACATGGCTATGGCTTTGTCGGTTTAGAACTCCAGTGGAGTAGCGGTATTTCTTGGAATTAGCGATTGTCTGCAGTAGTCGAAAAGCTTCCTCTAGGCAGCGAGTTATCGCTGAAGTGCAGTGCCATAAAGTCCGCTGATGTTCAGAAAGAAGTCGCTGGTAACAAGTAGAAAGGTTTTGTTGAGCCTCTTTGGCTTGATTGGTTAGCTTTTCTCTATTTTGCCTGTCTGATTCAATCAGATTGGCGTTTTGCTCTTCAAGGCTTTCGAATTGTCTATCTCTTTGGGTTAATTGATTTTCTGAGGAGGCTAGTGAATGTTTAAGACTTTGTACTTCAGCAAAGAGGGCTGGCGCCTTGTTAGCAACCTTTTGAAGTTTATCCGTTTCTAGGTCTTGCCTTTCTACTTGCCTGTTAACTAGATTGATTAAAGACGCTTTCTCGACTTCAGCGAGCACTCTTTGTTTTTCAACCTCTGCTAGATGTTTGGCAACAATGGGTGAGGGACTGAGGTCTTTTACTAACTCAGTAAGATCAGAGTTTTGAAACAGAGCTTTTTGGGAATACACTAGTGAAAGTCCATGGAGGCCCTCAAGCGTGCTCAGGCTTAGTTCTTGTGAAGCGGAGTTTAGAAACTCGTCTATCGCAGTGAGTACTCCATTCTGAGAACCACCTTCAT
>CALIEE010000242.1 GCA_938022485.1 uncultured bacterium
AACGTTCTATACAGAATCAAGTCGGAGCGTCTGATTCTAGCGTCGTAAATAGACCGAAGGTATTATATTTGATTCATGCCGTCAGGCTCTACGGCGGAGTTATTTCAGTGATTCAAATTGTAAATGAACTTAATTTTAATGGCTTTGATGCTAATTTACTTGTTTATGGAGATCTGGACCCAGCGGTAATGAACTTGTTTCCAACTTATTTTAAGCCACTTGTGTTTAAAGATGAGAAGGATTTAGTCGAAAATTGCCCTGACTACGATTTATTAGTGGCTACTCATTTCCCAACTGTAGATGTTAGCTATAAATTAGATCATAAAAAGAGAGCTAAAGGCTTAAACCCAGCTCTCTCTTATTTTGTCCAAGACTTTGAGCCAGACTTCGTTAAGGAAGATGACCCTTGGCATGATATTATAGAGAAGAATTATCGTCGCTCTACCAGTCTAATTTGTAAGTCTGATTGGCTTCTAAAAAAGCTTTCTTTCTATTCTGGTTCTGTAAAAGTAATACCACTGGGACTTAATTTGGATTGCTTTAGGCATTCTAAAGCAAAGAAAGAATTTGATGTTATCTCGATGGTTAGAACTAGTAGCCAAAGAAGAAACTTTTCCATGCTGAAGGAAGTATATTCTCGACTGAAAGAGTTGAACCCTGGATATAGGCTAGCGGTGTACGGGGAAGAGGGAGTAGAGAACGAGTTTGATTTTGAAGTTTATAACTTCGGAAGATTGACCGAGATGGTTGCTGTATCCAAAGCTATTGCTAGCAGTAAGGTTCTTTTAGATCCTTCAACTTTTCAAGGCTTTGGTAGGGCAGGTCTTGAGGCTATGGCTAGTAGCACAGTAGCTGTCCTCACCAGGGAGGGAGGAATCGTAGAGTATGCCAAACATCGTTATAATTGTCTGTTGTTTGACCCAAATAACAGAGAAGAGATTGTAGCCCGGATTACGGATGTCCTATCCTGTCCTGAGCTTCAAAGAGAGCTTATTGAAAAAGGCAGGGCCACCGCCAGTCGTTTTTGTCACAGAAGAGAAGCGTCGTTAACGGCGGACTATTTTAGAACATTGATTGAGAAGGAAACTGCAGATAATTGGCCCAAGTTAGTTAATTTTTAAGTTTGAATAGCTCTACTCTATTTTTGGCGCTTAGTTGAGGTAAAATCTCAACAGTGTTGCTGTTAAGATAGTTCTTTAAAATTTTATAGTCTCCGTTTTTCTTGGCTCTAACCCAGTCAGCCAGTAGGTGGGTGAATTTATGCCTTTTAAAGAACATTTCGTAGCAAGCCTCGCTTTTGCAAGAGTCGAATTCTTCCCAGTGCTTCTCTGCTCGAAACTGCGTATAAAGGGGAAAGTCAGCATGATATTTAAAGATTGCTCCTACACCAAAGACTTTGTGGTTTTGGGGATTGTTTTCATTGAGATGGCGGATTAGGGGTAAGGACTTGACCTGATATCGAATTAAGTGGTCAGGATCTTTCTTTCCAGTAGCGTAGGGAAGTGGAAACCCATAGTGATAACCTGAAGCTGAGTGGTTTAATATTAGCTGAGGCAATGCCGTGATAATGACTAAGCCAGAAAATATCACAACGCTAATTTTTTTGGATAGTAACGAACTAAGTCCATAAGCTGTTGCAATAACCATTAAAGGAATTGCTGGAAAGACATAGCGTAGGTAAACCATCGATGAGAATAACCATAAGGAAAAATTCAACAATGGTATGATAGCCATCCAAGGTTTGTTTCTTGAAATTAAGTAAAATCCGATAAGGGTGAAGGGAAAAAGCATTGGTATCCAGATTCCAAGAATAAGATTGTGGGATTCAAGGAACTGGGAGCTGGAGAGAGTAAGTCTTCTTGGTAAGTTTATTAAGCCGCTAGGGCTTCGCGGCCAGGCAAATCTAGGGTTTTCAGTTGCTCCCACTGAAAGCTCTGCTTGTATTGGAACGTATGGAGTCGAGCTAAATACTTCACCTAAAGGTACTGGATACAGAGGGTTTCCAGTAAGGTTCCAAGCGTGAAAGTAATAGAAACCGGAGATAACTATGGTTATGCCAAGGCCCTGGAAAATAGAGGGTAGCAGTCTGTTCTCAAGGTAAAGCTTAGCTAATAAAACAGGAGTTAAAGCGGCCAGATAGAGAAGAGAGTCTGGTCGAACCGCTAGAGCAAAAGCGGCAAAAAGACAGCCGAGAAGGAATCCTTTTTGCCTTTTAAGGGACATGGCCTGGGGATCGAAAAGAAGCCAAGTGGCAAAAAATAAATATACCGTATTTTCTAAATTGAAGTAGGTAAAATTAACGATATGTTGAGTTAAGGGGAATGAAATTAGTAATAGGCCAGAGATAAGTGCTGATAGATCTCCGAAGTATATTTTAGCAAAGGTCACAACTCCGCAAAAAAGAAGAATAAGGGAAATAGTATCTCCTAAATTGGCAAGAGGTTCGCCCAGTAAAGAGTATAGAGCAACTCTCAGCATATGCCCGCCTTGGTGTGCGGCAGTGAAGCTATTCCAACTTTGGTCAAGGAAGAAGCTCCCACTTTCAGAAATTTGCTTGATCAATGAAAAAT
>CALIEE010000243.1 GCA_938022485.1 uncultured bacterium
CTACTTACCAGCCTTACCAGCTTTACGACGGATAACTTCGTCGCGGTACTTAACCCCTTTACCTTTATAAGGCTCAGGAGGACGCAATGAACGGATTTGAGCAGCAACCTGACCAAGAAGTTGTTTGTCACAGGACTCCAACTTAACTGCTACATCTCTTCCTTCCTTAAGAATACTAGCCTTTACGCCGTCGGGAACTTTAAACTGGATATCATGGGAGTAACCCAAACCAAGGTTAATGTCCTTTCCTTTCATCTCCGCTTTATAACCAACGCCATTAACGTCTAGAATCTTTTCAAAGCCTTCATGACAACCCTGCACCATGTTACTAGCCAAAGCACGCTCCATACCATGGAAGGCCCTAGCATCTTTACTGTCAGAATTTCTTTGAAAGGTTAGCACCTGCGCGCCTTCCTCTTCTTTAACTTCAGCCTGAATCTCTGGTCGACAGACTCTTTCCAATTTTCCTTTCGGCCCCTCAATTTTCACCAAGTTGCCAGACACTACTGCCTTAACGCCTTTGGGAAGAGTAATTGGAGCTTTTCCTATTCTGGACATTTTATAGTTCTCCGCGAGCCTCTAGAATACCGAACAAACCACTTCTCCGCCGATTCCTTCTTGGCGGGCTTGCTGAGCACTCATCATTCCTTTTGATGTAGACAATACAACCAGACCCAAGCCCCCTTTGTAGTAAGGAATTTTATCCTTACCCACATAGAATCTCCGTCCTGGCTTACTCATCCTGTCGATCTTTTTAATAACAGGGACACCTCTGGTCGAATAACGAAGGTTAACTCTAAGGGTCTTCTTCCCCTTACCTTCGTCAATCTGCTCGTACTCTCCGACATAACCTCCGTCTTTGAGCACTCCGAGGATTGCTGCTTTTTTCTTTGATGCTGGAATATCAACCGCTCGGAAACCTACCGAAGAGGCATTCCTAATCCGGGTCAACAAATCTGCAATTGGGTCGGTGTATAAAGCCATATCTTGCCTGACTGTCTTTCGTTAAAAATCTTCCTTGAACTAAATCTTTCTACCAGCTTGCTTTTATCAAGCCTGGAATATGACCTTCGAGTGCGTGCTTTCTTAAGCACAATCTACAAAGATCAAACTTTCTATAAAAGGCTCGTGGACGGCCACAGCCTTTACATCTGTTATACTCTCGGACAGCGAACTTCTGCTTCCGATTACACTTGTTTATCATTGACTTCTTGGCCATCTCTTCCCTTGCTATTTTTTCCTGAACGGAAAGCCTGTTTTCTCTAGTAATGCTCTGGCTTCATCATTTGTCTTGGCTGTTGTAACAACCGTGATGCTAAGCCCTTTGATAGTTGTCTTGTCTAAATTAATTTCTGGAAAAATAATTTGCTCTGTGACACCCATGGAGTAATTACCAGCTCCATCAAAAGATTTTCTAGAGATTCCACGGAAGTCTCGAACCCTTGGCAAAGCAACATTCACTAAACGATCCAAAAACTCATACATGCGTTTTCCGCGCAAAGTGACGGAACAACCGATCGGCATCCCTTCTCTCAATTTAAAGTTCGCAATAGATTTCCTAGCCTTAGTAATTACAGGTTTTTGTCCAGCAATTAGCTCTAGGTCAGCCGCCGCCGCATCTACAGCCTTCGAATTCTGGACACCTGCTTTACCAACACCCATGTTAAGTACTACCTTAACAATCTTTGGAACCTGGTGAGGATTCTTATAGTCAAAGTCCGCCTTCAAGGCAGGAAAGACCTCTTTCACATACTTTTCATGTAATCTGGCTTGCTCAGTCGCCATTTCCCTATCTCCTCTAAGACTAAACGTCTATCTGCTCGAATTTCTTGCTTTCCGGATGCATGTAGCCCCGAACTTTTCTTCCGTCGTCTAACTTCCGACTAGTAATTCTAACCGGCTTTTTAATATCTTCCACGTAATACATAACGTTTGAAATATGAATCGAAGCTTCCTTTTCAATAATACCGGCGGGCTCAGTATTGGTTCTGGCTCTCTTGTGCCTTTTAACCATGTTCACGCCTTCGACAACTACTCGATTCTTTCCAGGTATCAGCTTAAGGATTTTCCCTGTCTGACCTTTCAAAACACGGCCACTTTTCCCATTACCACCTGAAATAACCATTACAGGGTCATTTCTTTTCAAGCTCGTTTTTAGAATTTTTTTCTCAGCTTCTTTAGCTTTTCGCTGCTTGAGCTTTCTCGGTTTTTTATTAATTCCCACAGCCATTAGAGCACCTCTGGAGCAAGAGAAATTATCTTCATAAAATTCTTTCCTCGAAGTTCACGGGCAACTGGTCCAAAGATTCGGTTTCCAACTGGCTCCTTCGAAGCATTGATCAAAACTGCCGAATTAGTGTCAAAACGAATCAAAGAACCATCTTCACGAGGAACTTCTTTGGCCGTCCTAACAATAACTGCGGTATGAACATCCCCTTTCTTGATTTTGGAATTAGGCTGAGCTTCTTTTACAGAAACTTTAATCAAATCACCTATTCCCGCATACCTGCGCTTAGAACCTCCAAGCACCTTAATACACATCACCTTTCGGGCACCCGAGTTGTCTGCAATATCGAGTATCGATTCCTGTTGAATCATAACTAAATCGCCTTCTTCATTATGTTCTGCACTCTCCAGCGTTTACTCTTACTAAGAGGCCGGCACTCAACAATTCTCACTTCATCACCAATTCCACACTCATTCTCTTCGTCATGAGCAACATACTTTTCAGAACTGAGTACGAATTTCTTATACTTAGGGTGCATTTTGTGAGTGGTCACTTTCACGATCACTGACTTCTGCATCTTGTCACTAACCACGATACCTTCGCGGTACTTAGCCAACCCTCTTCCTTTCGTTTGAGCAGTCTCGCCGCTCGAAGTTGAAGCATCTGCCATCATCTTACCCTCTAGAATTCCTTAGTTGGCGCTAACTGCGGCCTTCTCGTTTAGTACAGTTTTCATCTGAGCAATTGAACGTCTCAATATTTTAAGCTGAGCTGTGTTCTCTAATTGCCCACCAGCTAAACGAAACCTTAGTTTCATTAGCTCATCAGAACTCTCTTCGATCTTCTTTTTAATATCTTCAGGAGTCAGGTCTCTAACTTCCTGTAATTTCTTTCCAGCACCCATAATCCTTCCTAAAAGATGTCTCTGCTGACAAATCTTGTCTTCACTGGGAGCTTAGCTGCAGCGAGGCGAAAAGCTTCTTTAGCAGTCTCTTCATCAACTCCCTTTACTTCATACATAATTCGCCCTGCTCTAACCTCAGCCACCCAAGCCTCAGGCGAGCCCTTACCTTTACCCATACGAACTTCGGCAGGCTTTTTAGTCAGTGGCTTATCGGGGAAAATTCTTATCCAAATCTTTCCGCCTCTCTTTAAATAACGGTTCATCGCAACACGAGCAGCTTCAATCTGCCGGTTGGTGATCCAAAGGGACTCAGTAGCCATTAAACCGTACTCTCCAAAGGCAACTTTCGTTCCTCTAGTCTCGACCCCTCTTAGGTGCCGAGCCTGTTTCATGACTTTTCTGTGTCTTATTTTTTTTGGCGATAACATTGGCCGTAATTACCTTTCTTCTATCTAACCCTAGGCTGATATAGCTTCAGCTGAATCAATACCTTCATCTTTCTCACCACGGAATATCCAACACTTCACTCCGATAATTCCATATGTGGTCAAAGCTTCCGCTGTTCCATAGTCAATCTGGGCACGAAGTGTATGCAAAGGAACTCTACCTTCCCTAGCCCACTCACGGCGAGCAATGTCAGCTCCACCAAGTCGACCAGAAACAGAAACCTTAACTCCCTCGGCTCCCATTCTCATAGCTCTACCCACTGCATCCTTCATGCAACGTCTGAAAGCAACTCTTCTCATCAATTGACCGGCTACATTTTGAGCAACTAGTGTGGCATCCAAATCAGGCTTTCTGATTTCGATGATATTCACTCTAACTTCTCTATTACTGCCATCCTTGATCAACTTCTTGATCTCAACTCTAAGATCCTCGATATCCTTACCTTTCTTCCCGATAACCAAACCAGGTCTGGCCGTTCTTACGTTGACAGTAAGGCGGTTAGCAGCTCGCTCGATCACTATGTTCGAGATACCAGCACCTGCCAATCGCTTCTCAACAAACTCTCTTAGAAAGAAGTCTTGGTGAAGTTGTCGTGCGAAGTCTTTATTCTTCTTCTTGTACCACCGTGACTGCCAAGTTTCAGTGACTCCTAGACGAAAACCAAGTGGATGTACTTTCTGACCCATATCTTGTCGATCCTTGTGTTTCTACTTTACTCTCTAAAATTCATCCAAATGCACAGTAATAGTACTATGCCGTTTTCTAAGTGGAGTTGCTCGTCCCTGAGCTCTCGGAAGAGAACGTTTAAGCACTCGACCAGCGTCTACAAAAGCGCGGCTAACATAAAGTTCGTCAACACCTACCGAATGCTTATCTTTTGCATTCGCAGCAGCTGACATAATTAATTTTTTCAAAAGCGGAGCAGTCTTCTTATCGCAGAACTTAAGTTGCTCTATCGCTCTAGCAACCGACTTTCCTCGAATCATGTCAACAACGAGTCTCGCTTTTCGAGGAGACACGTGCACATTGGAAAGTTGTGCTTTAGAAAGATATCCTTTTTTGGTTTCAGCCATCTCTACAGTTCCAATCTACTTTTTCTTCTCACCCGTATGACCATTGTAAGTCCTAGTCGGAGAAAACTCCCCAAGCTTGTGACCGACCATGTTCTCGGAAACGAATACAGGATTAAATTTTTTGCCGTTATGAACATTAAAAGTAAGGCCGACCATATCTGGAATAATAGTGGATCGCCTTGACCAAGTCTTGATTGGTCCTTTGTGAGCACCATTCTTAGCACGCTCTATCCACTTCAAGAGAGAGTCGTCAATGAAAGCACCTTTTTTAATCGAACGAGGCATCTAAATTCTCCTACAAATTTACCTATACCAACACAGTCTAACGCTTCTTCTTCGAACGACGTCTAACGATAAACTTGTCAGTTGCTTTATTCTTTCTAGTTTTGAATCCTTTAGTCGGCTTACCCCAAGGCGTTACAGGATGACGTCCACCCGAAGTCTTACCTTCACCACCACCATGTGGATGGTCAACCGGGTTCATAGCAACACCCCTAACCTTAGGTCGTCTTCCGGCCCAACGACCCGCACCAGCTTTACCTAAGACTTTATTTCCGTGTTCACTGTTTCCAATAACACCTAAAGTAGCCATACAGGTTTGAAGAACCTTTCTTTGCTCACCACTAGGAAGTCGAACTTGGGCATACTTGCCACTTTTCGCCATCAACTGGGCGCTTCCACCAGCGGTTCTTACAATGGCTCCACCAGCCCCAGGTCGAAGCTCGATGTTATGGATAAGCTCACCGACAGGAATATCTTTAATCTGAAGAGCGTTGCCTGGTTTAATTTCAGCATCTGGACCAGATAAGATCTTACTACCTACCTGTACTCCATTTGGGCAGAGGATATAGCGACGATCACCGTCAGCGTATTTGATCAAAGCAATTCTAGCGCTACGGTTTGGATCGTAATCCACCGACTCAACAACACCAGGAACGCCAATTTTATTTCTTTTAAAATCAATTACTCGAATCTTTTTCTGATGACCACCACCCCGGCGTCTAACAGTGATTCGACCGTAGCTATTTCTTCCACTACTTCTTTTCTTTGCTTTCAGTAGGCCTTTCGGAGCAGTTCGTTTTTTCTGCGTACCTTTCTTATTCGGCTCTTCCTTAGTGATTTCTTCAAACTTTGGAGTAGCTCTAAAACGCTGCCCCGCGGTCATTGGTCGATGTTTTTTTAAAGCCATCTTCTAAAAGCCCTTTCTATAATCCGTCTACCAAATCGATTGTCTCGCCTTCA
This sequence comes from uncultured bacterium, assembly GCA_938022485.1. Taxonomy (GTDB): domain Bacteria; phylum Bdellovibrionota_C; class UBA2361; order SZUA-149; family CALKYB01; genus CALKYB01. The sequence continues at coordinate 5,894 of CALIEE010000243.1, forward strand.
GCCAACTTTACATAAGCTTTTTTCCAGCTTTTTTGATGGCCAACACGATTTCGTATTCTTTTTAACTTTCCCGGTACATTTTGAGTTCGGACCGACTTCACTTTCACACTGAAAGCTTTCTCTACCGCTCTTTTAATTTCGTTCTTGTTGGCCTGAGGGTGAACTTCAAAAACAGTCATGTTCGCATAAGCACTAGCCAGCGACGATTTCTCAGTTACCAAGGGACGAAGTAGAACTTGGTATATATTATCTCCGGGAAAACTCATTCCATTCCTCAAACAAAAAGTTTCCAGCTCTTCAACCCAATGGCCGAGAGCACATTAATCTTCAATCAAGAAGCTTTACTGCCACCAGAAGCAGCACCCTGCGAAAATAATCCTCGACAGGCGCAACTGGTTAGGCCGCGAATAAACGCCTTTTAAAAATCCTAAGAATTTTGAGGTGCTGAATACTACAACACTTCAAGAAAAGAAACCCTGAGCATCTTGCCATTGCTCACTTAAATACTCAGCAATACTAAACTACTCGACAGCCTTCTTCTCAGCTGCAGCGGATCCGTCTAATCTAGCAACTAACTTGTCTAGAGCGTCTCCAACCAACACCAACCAAGGTGCACCTAAAACATCATAAACTGTTAAAGAGTCGGAGGTCGCCAATTTGACGTTACCAATGTTTCTAAGACTCTTTGCCAATATTTGATCTGAGCCATTGATCACTACCACCGCTTTACTCTCTTTAGGCAATCCGGCATCGGCCAAAGCTTTTACTGCAGCAGATGTTTTTATCTCTTTAAGCTTTAAATCTTTAATAACGAGAACTTTCTCCTCTGCTCTTCTGGCAGAAAGAGCTCCACAAAGAGCACTTCTTTTCTCTTTCTTGTTTAGATCAAACTCGTAGCTTTTCTTCTTTGGTCCATGAGCGACTCCACCACCAACCCAAAGTGGAGATGAACTTGAACCAGCTCTAGCTCGGCCAGTTCCTTTTTGCTTCCATGGCTTAGCTCCACCACCTCGGACCTGGGTCCGAGTCAAAACGGTATGACTACCACTTCTCTTCTTGGCTCTTAGCCACCTAACGCTCTGGTGAAGCAAGTTATTCTTAACTTCCGCACCGAAAATAGCAGCTGGAACTTTTACGCTTCCACCTTTAGATTTTATTTCGACTTGCTCGCTCATTACTATAAGTCTCCGAATATCCGTCTAAAATTATTTGCGCTTCTTTACAGATTCGCGCACAAATACGGCTCCACCTTTTGGGCCAGGAACTGAACCACGAACCAAAAGAACATTGTCTTCAGCCCGCACAGAAACCACTTCTAGTCTCTCTTGCATTCTCCTTACGACACCCATGTGTCCGGCCATTCTTTTGTTTTTCCAAACTCGGCCAGGAAATTTTCGGCAACCGATTGAACCACCGTGCCTGAAGAACTCGTGCGTTCCGTGGGTCATGGTTTGAGCACCACTCATGTTGTGCCTTTTCATCACACCAGCAAAACCTTTACCGATCGTAGTTCCAGCTACATCAATCAAGTCTCCGGGCTCGAACATTCCTTCAATGGAGATCTCATCACCCACTGCAGGAATAGATTCAGCTTCAGGAACAACCTTCTGCCCACCAACTTTGTCCAGTCGAATTTCTTTAACGAATTTCGGCATACCTTTCTTAGCTTTGGCAAAGTGAGTTGTTTGAGGTCGGTTAACTCTCTGAGCTTTTTGCTCACCAACACCAACTTGTAAGGCAAAGTAACCATCAGTCTCTGGAGTTTTGACCTGGTGAACTACATTAGGTCTTACATCCAAAACTGTAACAGGAACATTAACTCCCTTCTCATCGAAGATACGAGTCATTCCTATTTTCGTTCCATAAATCGCTTTCATTTCTTCTCTCCCGCCGGCTCTTCTGCAACCGACTTGAAAACACTCCAAAATCTATCTCCGGTCGAAACCGGAAGCGGCGTCTTACTGCAGCTTAATCTCAACATCGATACCCGCAGAAAGCTCCAGCTTCCCAAGATCATCAATGGTTTGTTGAGTAGGCTCAAGGATATCAATCAGTCTTTTATGAGAGTTAATCTCAAACTGATCCCGAGCTTTCTTGTCTACATGAGGCGAGCGGTTCACAGTAAACCGCTCTGTTCGAGTAGGCAAAGGTATCGGTCCTGCCACCTTACCTCCGGTCCTGCGCACTGCTTGGACAATTTCCTGAACAGCTACATCAAGAACCTTGTGGTCGTAACCACAAAGCCGGATTCTGATTCTCTGACTACCAATCATGCTAAGACTCCCTACGCAATAATATCAGCGACGACACCAGCGCCTACTGTTCTACCACCTTCACGAATCGCAAATCTTACTTCTTTG
>CALIEE010000244.1 GCA_938022485.1 uncultured bacterium
GCTTTGGTGGCCGAACGTCTATTAGCCTCTAGAGAGAAAATTATCTGTTCGGATGTCTTTGAGACCGAGGCCTTGGTTAGTCCTGGGGATAGCTCAAGAGGTAAGCCAGATTACTTAAACTTAGTTGCCGCTTTTGACACCATTGTCTCGGCTTCCGAGTTGTTGGAGAAATGTCATGAGATAGAAAACGAAATTGGTAGAGACCGGGCAGCTGAAATAGGTCTTTATGATTCTCGGTTAATTGATATTGATATAATCTTTTATGGTGAAGAAAGTATAAAGATAGAAGACCTAGAAGTTCCTCATCCTCGTTTTCACCTGAGGCGTTTTGTTTTGCTCCCTCTAATGCAGATAGCCAAGAACTTTCACCACCCTGAAATCGGTAAGTCGATTGAGGAGCTTTTTGATGAGCTGGAAGATCCTCTTCAGGTAAAGTTCTTTCAAAAAGCGGAGAGTTTCTCCCTAGCGGCTAAGAAACTTGAAGCTAGATCGGGCCGATGAGTTCTAATGATTTTCGCACCTCTGTCGGTTGCCCAGCTAGCAGTATACTGTGAAATCGGGTCTCGGTCTTCCAGTTTTCCTCCAAGAAAGCCTTTACGAGAGGTTGCAACCATGACAGGAGATCCAGGAAATTCTTTGGTTATTCTTTCAAACTTAGCTAGTAGTTCCCAAGAGTGTTCCGGATCTTGACTTATAAAAGCTCCCATCCCGGGGTCTAAAATTATTTTATCTTTTGCCACCCCAAGTTTTGTCGCGTTTTCCACCTTTCTAGCCAAACTTCCAATAATAAGGTCAATGATATTCTCATTGATGGCTTTGGTTTTCTGTACGTGGGGAAGGGAAGTTTCACTTTTATTATGCATCAAAACGATCCATGCCTTTGAGGAAGCTATGACTTCTGCAATTTTTGGATCTGCGCTTAAGCCAGAGACGTCATTAATTAAGATAGCACCTTTTTCAATAGCTTCTTTTGCTACGTTAGCTTTGTAGGTATCAACACTAATCGGTCCTAGCTTTGAAGCTTTTTCGATTACCGGAATAACTCTAGCAAGTTCTTCCTCCAAGCTTACGGGTGTTGCGCCAGGGCCGGTAGATTCACCACCAATATCAACTATGTCAGCGCCTGAGTCGAACAACCTCTGGCAATGCTCAAAAGCCTTATCTTTAGCTAAAAACTTTCCTCCGTCACTGAAAGAGTCTGGAGTAATGTTGCAAATACCCATAACCAGTGTTTTAGAGCCACTTAACAAGCTAGTTAACTTATCTTCTTGGTCTTTATTCATATTTTTATTTCGAGGCTAGTAGCCGTATCCAAGAATTCTGGCATTAGTCTCTCTACTATATCTTGGTAAAGGGACTTGTCGAACTTTATACTCATATCGTTTATTTCAGATACTGGGTTTAGGCCAGTGGTGCCCTTGCTGATAAATATTGTATGAGCCCCTTCAAGTAATTCATGATAGTGAACCTGGGCCCATTGGAGCTGGTTGGACCTTGCTACCAATTGTTGAATTATTCCCGGTAGTGAATTTAATTTGCTGGAAAACAGATTATTCTCGCTGTCATGCCAGAAAATATTAGCCCAGTCGCATTCTTGGACTAGCCCCTGATCAGTGACGAGCAAGGCGTGATCAGCTCCCTTTTTTGAAGCGAAGTCAGCAGCTCTTAAATTTACTTCTAGGTTGACATGTTTGACTTCCGGATTGGGTCGAGTTTCTGAATAGGTGACTAAGCTGACAGGGGTCTGAGTAAACCAATGAGATTCAACTGCGGTTAGATAAATTTCCAGTCCTGAGGGAGAAATAACCAGCCTGGCTTTAAGGCATTGAGATGGGTCTGGAAGTTGGTGTTTGTTCTTGTAGTCCTGACAAGCAGCCAACAGTCGGGCTCTAATATAATCTTCTTTATGTTCGTCTAGGGAACTATTGAGTATCTTCATCTCTCTGGAACCCGAAACTAGTCTTTCTAGGTGTCGCTCAAAAAGAGGTAGAAGATGGCCTTTCCATGGGTGGTAGAAGCTTGAAAAAGTAGTGAAGACAGCACTTCGATCAGTATTTGACACTAAAGAAAAATTCTTATTAATGGCGCGGTTAGTTTTGCCATCAGAGAGAGTAATATGAGAGACTGGATTCATTACAAGCTTGGGACTTCTGCTAGAGTCTAAGTTTAGGAATGCTTCAAGACGAGATTAGCAATTGGGTCCTAAAAAGCCAACGAACATTAAACAGTCAGTAGCGGGTTCTGCCTCGAAGGATGGCTCTCGGAGTGTGCCTGGGTTTTTATCCGGCAGTGGTATTCTTGAGTCTAATGCTTTTGATAGAGGGCTTATGTTTGCCTTCAGGAATAAGAAGGCCCTTTTTGCCATTTTACTCTTACCTTTGATTGTTGAACTGGCTGGTTACATAGCTGTTCAAGGAGCTATCCCAGGCGACAAGAGAACTTTTTTAGTTCTAATCTCCATTTATATGGCTAATGCCTGGCTTCTCACTGCGGTGACTTTTTTTGTTTTCTCAAAATTGAAAGGGGAGTTGAGAAGCAACAACGATCTAATGCTTGGCTCGCTGACTTCGATGCCTAAGGTCTTCATGAGTTATATTATATTGATTGCAATACTGGGTTTTGCCATAGAGGTTCCTCCTGGTCTATTAGCATTTTTTTTCCTTGCTTGGACACCAGTGTTTCCAGCCTTGGAACAATGTATTCCCTTAGCGGATCCGGAGTCCGAGCCCCTTCCTGATATGGAATATGACAGGGACGAAGAGGTAAAAGCTTCGGTTCTGGCAGATCGTTCTGGATTGTTTAGTTGGTTCAAATTTAAATCTATACTTGATTTGGGTGTAACTCGTTCTGTTAGATTCAGCTCCATGTACTGGCGAGAGTCAGTTTTGTTTTTGCTGCTTCTTTGGTTTGTCACTGTTGCTCCTCAAGCTCTTTTTAATCTTTTAGCAGGTGATTCTGGGGCTTTGACAATTCTAGTAATGAAGCAGGTCTTAGTTTCTTTTCCTCAAGTTTTGGTAATTGCTGCTGGAGTGCACTGTCTGCTTTCTCTTCTTCCAGATGATGGTCTTGAGGAGCTAGAGCTTGAAAGGCCTTCATTAGAGATGCCAGAGGGGAAAGGAATTTATAAGTTTTCTGGAAGTATCTTTAAGACAGCTCTGGTTTTTGTTTTGAGTCTTGCCAGTACGATTTTCCTTTATCAGCTTGCTGTTGAGTCACGTCGAATGCCTACCGACAGTGTGTATGAGCTCAGAAGAGCCTACGTTGTAGATGGAAAATTTGAAGTAGAAGTCATAATTGAAGACTATCAGAAAAACTTTGCATGGTTTAGCCCCAATCAATTTCAACTTCAATTTACCAAGAGTCTCGAAGAAGAATCAGTTAAGTCTAAGCTTATTAAGCCTTCCAAGGTTCTAGTTTACAATCAAGACGATCAAAGAGTGTTTAGAGAAAATGGGTTTATGTCTGATGGCCCTTTGAGAATGATTGCCAGCTATAGTGTCCCTAAGGACCTTAGTGTCGAAGGTTTTTTTGAGCTGGTCTTTTTTAATTTAAATGGTGAATTGCAAAAATTAGTTGATGAGCGCTACCCACGGGGAATGCCGGAAGAATAAAGATGCTTTTATTATTCAGTGATGGGGGAGGCCAGAGAGGAAGTAGTGCTGCAGGCGCTTGTATTCTCAGGGCCGAAGGCGGTGAGCAGATAAATCTCGTGATTTATCTTGGCTCTGGAACTAACAATGAAGCTGAGATTACGGCCGGGCTCTTGGGCTTTGCAGCTATGAAGTGTTTTAAATCCAGTGAATCTGCATTTAATGATCATAAAGATGTTCACTGGGTTTCTGATAGTGAATATACTCTTAAAAGTGCAACGGGCTATATAAATAATTGGAAACGAAATGGCTGGTTAACTTCTCAGAAAAAGCCAGTTAAGAATATGGGCCTATGGAAGTCTTATTTAGAGCTTGCCAAGGGAATTAGTGTAGAGCCTGAACATGTTAAAGGTCATTCTGGCCACCCGGAGAACGAGCTTTGTGATCAGGCAAGTACCTGGGCCCAGCAGGAAGCGGAAAGTTGGCTTGGAAGTTCCTCTGAAGTTGTAGTGACCGACTCGGGTTTAGAAGGTGGCACTTGGATTCTGATTGATGGCAGAAAATTTATCGACTTAGCTCGTTCTGAGGATGTCGAGGAAGCGGTGAGTAGTCTCGAGAAATCCTTGGCTGGAATAGTGACTGGAGCATCTGCAATGGTCTCCGGTGAATGTCAAAAGCAATCACCCAAGGGTGCTGCAATTAGAGAATTTGAAAACGCAGTTTCAAAGATTAGAAAGCGCTATGGCTCAGAGGATCCAGTCTTGGAGCTTTGCGATGACTTAAATGCTCTTCTCGAGAAAAATAAAGAATCAGTGTAGTGTTCTAAGACTTTGAAGCGTAAGCGAGCATGGTCTTATAGGCCTTGTTAATGGCCGAGATTCGGTCAATAGCTGCTGAAACAAAGGTCTCACCGAGTTCTGCCATTTTAGGTAAGTTAAGCTTGTCGATAGTTTCTCTCCAAACTGCTTCAGCATCTTCCAGAGTTGAATTACTATTTAATCCAAGAATAGTCATTGCCCTGGAAACTTCGTCTTTACAGACTTCAGCGCCTTGGTCGGCCTGATGGATCATTTCTTCAAGTGAATCTTCATCAAGCTCTCCGACCATGTCGTCGGCTCCGGCAAAGCTTAGAAGGTCTTTAAGGTTTTTGTTAAGCATCTCATCAATGGCGCTACCTGAAACCTCGAGTCGACTTCTTTGTCTGGCCATTTCCGTTTTAAAAATCGATTGGGCGTCGGTCATCGACATGTCTAGACGTTTAGCCATCGCAGCTAAGTAAGAAGCTTCCCTGAGTGAAACAAAACGATCGGACGCAATCACATCAACTATGATTCTAAACACTAGAGGAGATACTTCTTTTGACTCGGAGCCAAGAGACTTAACTAGTTCTTTGCATTCCTGAAACATGTTGTAGTCGCTTTCGTCTTCTTCGAGAACGGAGCCTAGGTAGGCAACAAGTTGACCCATACCGATAGATTCAAGTGTGGCTCCACACTTGGCAAGCTCTGCCTCACTCATTTCACCGTCAATTGTCATTGCGCCCACAATTAGTCGCGCGATGTGTTGATTTTGTTTGCTGCTACTCAATTTTAATCTCCGCCAATGTAAAACTTCAAAGTAAAACTTAAAATTCTTGGTTTATAGTATTATGCAGTGTTAGGAGCTTTCGTTGCTCAATATAATTTTACCTAAATGTCCGCCATCAAGTAAGCGCTGATAAGCCTGTTTACCTTCTTTGAGAGGGAAAATGGTATCAATTACGGGTTCGAAGCGGTTCTGCCACAATTCAGCCAAAAGATTTTCAAAATCCTCCTTGC
>CALIEE010000245.1 GCA_938022485.1 uncultured bacterium
ATCTCTACTACTCGAGGGGGTTATGGTCAGTGATACTAAAAATGTGCGCTAAAAATAGCGGCTTAGAAAGGCAAAAGTTCGAGTAATATCAGGCTACTAAAGACAAGAAAGCCTTTAAAAGACTCTAATTAGACTCTCTACCTGAATTTCTCTAATTAAACTTCCCTACTTGAACTTATCCAGTTCTAGAAAAGGAACAACTCCACCACCATTGAATTTTGGCAGTTCCCCGTTCCAGCGCTCTATACTTCTAAGTTTTATTAACTCAGGGTTATTTTTTAAGGCTTCAGCTTCCAAACGAATAGCTTCGGCTCTAGCTTCAGATTGAACCGTAATTTGAAAAGCATTTGCTGAGGCTGAAAGTTTTTTCTCTTCAGCAGCCGCCTCTGCCTGAGTAACCCTTCTCAATTTTTCATTTTTAGCCTGAAGAGCCTCTTGCTCAGCTCTAACTTTAAGTTCAATCGCTTTGTTAAACTGATCTGAGAAGTCAAAGTCTGTAATAGCTACATTTGCTATTGAAATAGCTCCAGCTGCTTCTTTCTGTCTCAAAGTAGTTTCAATAAACTTAACTATGGCTTGCTGAATTCGCTGCTTTACCTCTTCTCGCTTGGTAATTAACTGCTCTGCCGAATATTGAGCGGTAACTGCTTTTACCGACTCTTGAATAGCAGGATAAATCAAAATATGAGCCACTGAGTTTCTTGTTCCAATTTTCTGAAAAGTGGTTGGGGCAACACCACCATTTAGAGAAAATTGCACTGTGACCTTAGTTTGAACGGTTTGAAGGTCTCTGGAAGAGGAAGCGGCATCCGCTTGAGCTTTGGTCAGCCTGAGGTCCATTTCCTCAATCGTATCCATAAATGGCACTTTTAAGTGAAATCCCTCTGGAAGTGCTTCAGGCTTAACGGCACCCAGACGCTTAATCACTCCAACATGTCCTGCATCTACTATTTTGAAGCAATTAAGGCCTAATAAAGCCAAGGCAATTACAAAAAAGCCTCCAAAAGATGCGATTAAATTTTTCATAATTATCTAAGCCCTAGTCACTCGCGTCGAGAATAAGCAGTTAAACCAGCAAGATTCTTAGCATTTATCTAATGTAAGGAGTAGCATTTAAAAGAGCAAAGGACAGAGTCAAATCCCCTGCCATAACAGATTTTAGCTCCGCAATTACTCAAGTTTTTCCAATTTTGTGCCGATACGCAGATATCAGGGTTCGGGAGCCCTCGGGATTGAAACAAAAAATTAAGCCTCATGTTCGACAAAAATACACCTGAATTTAGGAAATCACTTCGCGAGGACGAAGATGGGGCTGTTTATGTACTGGCGATCTTTCTGGTCATCATTCTACTAGCAATGGCAGGCCTCGCTGTTGATGCCGGCAATATCTACCACGCACGAGTGCAGCTTCAAAAAGCTACAGATACCGGAGCACTAGCCGGAATGGGATCACTGTTCATCAACAACAATGTTCCAACAGATCCGACAGCTATTCCTAGTTACATAGAAGCTCGGGCCCGCGAGCTGACGATGGAAAATCTAAGAGCGCAGGGCTTCGATATCACAAACGTAACCATAGAGCCCAGCTACGATACCGACACCAGAACGTTAACGGTCAACACTGAAGCTGAACAAGATTTTCTATTAATGGACGTTGTACCATTTCAACTTCTTGGCTTTGATCAAGCTGAAAGTTCAAGGCCAATTTTTGCCACCGCAGAAGTAAGAAGAGAGCCTGCCAATATTGCACTGGTTCTTGATATGTCGACATCAATGGAATGTCCTTCACTTGGTAGTTGTAACTGTAAAACTCCGGCCAGAGATCCCGCTGTTGATTGTGCTGCGGAAGCTGCTAGTCAGAGCACCACTCAAAAATTTGAAGAACTACAAACAGCAGTTGCTACCTTTTTGACTTACTTTGATCCAACTTTTGACAGGATCAGCTTAACTTTGTTCAAGAAAGGAGCAAGTGTTGAAGTTTCTTTGAGTGAGCCAAGCGCTAGACAATTCGACCCAGTGGAAATTAACACTGCTCTGGCGAACGTTAGCCCGGGTAGCTACACTAACCCATCAGCAGGCCTAATTGAAGCCTACAATGATATGGCAGCCAGAGGAGTAAACGGAAACGAAGAGGCTACTTACGTTCTATTTTCTGATGGTGCACCAACTGCTGGTAGATTTTTATTTTCATCTCCTAAGGCCGGCCTAGCACCAGAGAATCCGTCGGGTGTAGGCGATCACGACTACACCAGTTTCACCGTTCATTGGACCAACCAAAATACTGGCACATCTTTTACGGGTCCATCCATGTTAGGAAAAACTAGCTTGATTGACTGGGAAGATTCAAGAACAGATATTGATGTTGCGGCAGCTCCAGACTGCAACAATGCGGTGTCAGACTCAACATCCTATGGTCGAGGCGAGTCTATTCCAACTCAAAGCCGACATAACGATGTATTTTCAGAATGCTTGGATAGTATGGAAGTACACATGCCCAACCATCCTACAGTTAGTTTTGGAAATATGATTGATGAAACAACTACTCCTGACTATTCTGAAAGCTTTCAACATCTTTACTACCACTCAGTCGTCAATCTAACTGATTTTCTTCGCAGTCGCAGAAGTCAGGTTTATACCATTGGTCTCGGTCCAGAAGCACCAGACGATGGTTCCAGCGATCCTTATCAAGATATTAATGATTCGCTTTTCAGAAAAGATGTCTTTTTGACTCGTGTTTCAAATGACACAGCCCTTGCCCGCCCCTTAGTAGGCGACCATCATCCTGAGTTCGACTATGACGGGTATATGTCTTACGACGCACTAGACCAACTTCCTGTTAACAGAACTGGCCGCTATTACACAGCAAGTGCCGCAACTGAGCTTGAAGCAGTATTTTCAAACGTAGCTCAAAAAACACTATTAAGACTGACTAAATAAAAAAATTTATTTCTAACTAGAAAAAACAAGGTGAACTATGAAAAGTAAAATTGCAATTTCATTTTTATTGTTAGCAGCTGTCTCTGCTCCCTTGAACAGCGTC
>CALIEE010000246.1 GCA_938022485.1 uncultured bacterium
AAGGAAAATCTTTTTACTATTCCCAAAATTTATTGCCGATTTTCTCTGGTCTAAAGACGGGGTTGCCTAAAGAACTTTTACCACCTGAGTTTATACTATCCCAGCTTTTTTCTATTTGGCATTTTTTTCTAGGTGAAAAACGACAAAGAGTACGTGTGAAGAGAGAGCGACACTGACAGTATCTTCTTTTTCCTTTGTTATCTACTGTTAGCTTGCCCATGGTGACTATTAATTTGGTCTTACCTCGATCAATACTTCATTATAGCCTCTTTCTACTTCTTATTCGAGACCTATGGCCCAAGACGTATTTATCTGAAAATAGGCTTTACTTAAAGGGTTTTTGGGGAGAATTCCCTTGGTAGAGCCTTTAATCCTTGCCTGCAAGTTAAGGGGTTTCGAGTTTCTTGAAAGGGGGCTCAGATCCATTTTGGGAGTAGAGAAGGGAGCTCCTAATTCAGCTCTTGCTAGCGGGACTAGTGAGCTACTGTTTCTGCTGTCTACTAGGTCCAATCGTATTGCATAAGGTAAGGTCTGCCGACCTGGCATTGCTTTTACAATTGAACTTAAATCCTGAGATAGCTGCTCTGCTAAATCTTCGACAAAAAATTCAAGCTTTTCTCGTCTGTAAACTTCGTTTCCTGAGATGTCCCTTTCCAGTATTCGATTTTGAGCAGCATCACTTAAGGTTCTACGTAATAGGTCATTTACAGCACTAGTCTGATAAAATCTGGCTGCACAATCAAAGAATAGAAACAATAAGGTGAAGGCTATAGGAATGAATAGAATCATTTCAAGTAACCCTGTTCCTGTTTCTGGACAAGAACCTTTAGTATCATGGCTGTTAGTAGGCATTTTGTGGGGTTTGATGCTAGCGGCCAAGTGTCACCTCTTGAATGTCTGAATGAAGAACCTCTTGTAGTATGGTTCGAAGTTCCTGGTTTGAGTTTGCTAGGAAGCCAGCATCTGGGTTTAACTGGCGTATAAATTCAATCTTATTTTGGAGAGATGCTCTTTCTTCAGGGTTTATAGCCGGATGAGACCAAGCCAGGAAAAAGGGCTTTACTTTAATCTTTTGAAGCAAATCAAATATATTGGCCAGGCTACCTGAAGAGATAGGCAGAGTGTCCGTCATTACTAAAAGAACCCTCTGCTTGGTTAAGTTCTTATTTGTGGTAGCTGGCTGCTGGTCTGCTTGGCAGACACCTGAAAACTCGCAAATAGCTGTGTTTATAATTTCTTCCAAATTTTTTTGTTGACCGGATATTGAATCTTCTCTGATGACTCGACTCAGTAAAGAAAGTTCGCGACTATTATTTGCTTGATCTAAATATGATCTTATATTGGGATGACTGTTTGCAATGTCAAGGCAGTCATGATCTCTCAGTTCGTTGCGAGGTTGGACATAAAATTCAGAGAAACTTTTGTTAGTTTTTTCCCTAAAATTAAATTTGCTAAACCCTTGATTGGGGTAATCTCCAGGCCAAAAGAGAATAGAGGCTTGATTGGCAGGTATTCTGTTAACCTCAGAAATTAGCTTGGCTAGGCCGAGTTTTAATTCCCCAAATGAAGGGTTGAGGCAATTCTGAGCTTTCCATTCTTCTTTGCAGATATTGAAGTCAGAATTGCCTTCCAGACAACTATTGATTCGATAGTTACCATCAAGGGATCTCGCCCAAAAGCTGAAGGGTTGCGGCCTCAGAGATTCTCCGTCTTGGGCAATAACAACTAACTCTACGGGGGAAATTTCAGCTCTGGAATATCGTTTTTGAGTGAACAGACTTGAGTTTTTTGTTGCTTCCACTGGTAAAGGGGAAATTGATTGCAATTTGACATCCAAGCTAAGTGAAACCTGACTTGGATTTAAGTTTATTTCATATTTATTTTGATATTGAATGAAATTAGTTTCATTAAGCTCCTTCTCGATATATCGCCTAGCAGCCTCTGTATCTGGGAGAAGCTGCGCGGCAGCTAAGGAAATTCTATCGGCTTTTAATTGAAGGTTACTGCCAAGAGCGTGCCAGCGAAGAATGTCAACAGTTACTAGCCCTAGAGTTAGTGAAATGGGAGTCAGAAGGATCAGGTAAAGGACAATGTTCCCGCTCTGGTTCCTAAAAGACCTGGTTCCTAAAACTTTGGAAGTTAATTGATACAACATAGAAAATGAGCCTACGACCACCTCTTGAATGAATAGAATAGTCCTGGAGATGAAGCTATTCAAGTAGTGCTAAGAGAAATTCTCTAATTCTGTCTTTGTAAGGCTACCGATTGAAAGTCGGGGATGGAATCGAGAGATAAAAACCAAGGGTTTGGCGATAAGGATTGATAGCAATTCCACCTCTTCTGGCAAAGAATAGCTGAACTTTTAGGGACTCGAATTCACCAGATTTTAAAATATCATTGAACATTTTCTCACTCCAGAATTCATGAAAGCCGGACTTCAATCTATGCGAGAAAAAATAAGAGGCTAACGTGTCCTCGGCAATTTGCGTTCCGCTGTAACTAACTACCACTGAGGCGTAATCAGGCTGGCTAGTTACCGGGCAAATCGCTCGAAAAGAGTGATAGGTGAGAATTTCAATGACTTTATCTTTTTTGCACTGGATCCCCTTGAAATTGGCGCTTACTAGAGAATCTATACTGGTGGTATTGCGGTCAGTTTGAAGCAAGGAACTCCAGTTGTTGGGTTCGACTAAGTTTATAGCTTCAAGATTTCCACCACAAACATTCTCAATGGAAGTTTCTATTTCCTTAAGCAGCTC
>CALIEE010000247.1 GCA_938022485.1 uncultured bacterium
GAGATCTATTGTGGTAAAGAACTCTATCACAAAATTCTTCGGCGAAGCTTTCCAGTACCTGGTTCCTTTCTTGTAAAGAAATGTCACCCCTGTTAACGGGTTCTTTCAATAGAATTTTGAAGTTTACCTCTTGGTCTGAAAGATCAACACCACCTGAGTTGTCTACTGCGTCAGTGTTAATACTTCCGCCAGACTTTGAGTACTCAATTCTTCCCAACTGGGTAAATCCAAGGTTTCCACCTTCTCCAACGACTCTAGCTCTTAGCTCATCGCCATTGACTCTTACCTCGTCATTGGAAGGATCTCCAACTTCAAGATTCGACTCCTCCTTGCTTTTTACGTAGGTGCCAATTCCTCCATTCCAAAGTAGATCAACGGGAGCTTTAATTATAGCCTGAATGAGGGCATCTCCAGAGAGAATGTCTTCTTTTATTCCTAGTGCTTTCTGGGTTTCAGGCGAGATTTCTATTTCTTTAGAGGCTCGGTCAAATATTCCTCCACCCTTAGAAATTATTTTTTGATTGTAATCAGTCCAGTCCGAGCGAGGCAGCTCAAACATTCTCAATCGTTCTTTGAAGCTTTTTGTGGAGTCCGGGTTAGGGTCTATAAAAATGTGCTTATGGTTAAAGGCCGCTTTTAGAAGCATTTTGTCGCTTCTAAGCATACCGTTTCCAAAAACATCTCCAGAAAGATCTCCCACCCCCACGCAACTAAACTCTTCTTTAGAAGGGTCAATGCCTATTGCGCGAAAATGGTGCACCACGGCTTCCCAGGCTCCCTTGGCAGTAATTCCTAATTTTTTGTGGTCGTAACCGTTGCTTCCGCCTGAGGCAAAAGCATCATCTAGCCAAAAACCAAAATCATCGGATGCTATGGAGTTTGCTAAGTCACTAAAAGTTGCTGTGCCCTTATCGGCGGCAACAACTAGGTAAGGGTCTTCGTTATCGTAGACAATAAGATTGTCTGGATGTTTTATCTTACCCTGAACTCGATTATCGCTTAGTTCAAGTAAGTTGGTTATGAATTCTCTATAGCTGGATTCCACTAAGGCTCTCATGTGAGCGCGATCCGAGGTCTTTTCTTTTACAACGAAACCACCTTTGGCCCCTAGGGGGATGATAATTGCATTCTTCACCCTTTGGGTTTTCATTAGACCCAAGATTTCTGTTCTGTAGTCCTCAGAGCGTTCACTCCAACGGAGACCCCCTCTAGAAACCATTCCTCCTCTGAGATGTACCCCTTCAATTCTAGGGCTGTTTATGAAAGTTTCAAAAACAGGGCGAGGGGAGGGCATATTCTCTATTCGGCTACAGTCAATTTTGACTGCTACTGCTCCAGAGTATTTGGAATTGAAAGCATTGGTTCTTACTATTGAGTCGACAACATTTAAGAGGGCTCGAAGGGCTCTATCGTGAGTTAAGCGTGGAACCGCTTTTAAAGCTGAGAAAAATTCTTCTTTGAGTTTTTCTAATTTAGCTATTCTTGCCTTTTTATTTTTGAAATCTTTTTTAGGGTTGAACTTAGTACTAAAGTACTCAACTAAGATTGCGGCAAGCTCAGGATGCTTAACTAAGGCCCTTCCAATTACCCTTTCTGAAGCAAAAATTTTCAATTGCCAAAGGTAATGTTGCAAGGTTCTTAAGATGCTTATTTCAGAAACGCTAAGGCCAGGATTCACCAGAAGTTCGTTTAACTGATCGCTACCTGACTCATTTCTGAAAATTGCTTTTAAACCAGAAATAAACTGCTCTCGGTTTTTAATAATCTCCTCACGACTTGATCGTTGGGAGGAAAGACTCAAGGAGTAAACTTTAGAGTCTTCAGAGAAAGAGCAGGGGACTGGGCTAACTTTTTCGCTGAGCACGGTGAAACCAGTAAACTCTAGCAAAGGCACTACGTCACTTAGGGTTATTCCTTCCCCTGCTTTGTATATTCTAAGGTCTAAAATTTCCTCCTCAGAATCGCCTTTGCTGATTACAGGTTCAAGGGAGGCTTCAATTGGGTTTTCTACCGATAATTTTTCTAGGTGTCTGATGTCCTCGAGAGTTTCGGCAGCGCCTCGCCCAGCTTTAAAGTCGGCTGGTATCACTCGTTGGTAAAAGCTAGTTAATTCTGGGGATAGCTTTAGAGAGTTTTCTTCCCTTTGCTGAATCCTAAGCCGGTCATCCCAGGTTAGGCTCATTATTGCGACCTTGTTTTCTAGGTCTTCCAAGTTTATTTCTTTTAAGCCTTTCCCTGTTAGAGGAATCGCATAGTGAATTCTCACTAATGGATCTACGCTAATTGCTAAGCGATGTTCTATAATATCGAAAGGTACTGAGAACTCCTCGGCGATAACTTTTTGAATTCTACTTCTTGCACCCATTGTAAATCTGCTTCTTGTGAGGACTACAACGAGGTAGGCAAACCTTTCGGTTGCATCTTTCTGAAGGACAACCCGGGTTGAAGCGTGCTGATGTACGTCTAAGGTAACTGCGATTAAACTTCTTAAGTCTTGGGTCGTTGACTGAAATAATTCAGATTTAGGCATGCTGTCGACCAAAGAAACGATTTCTTTGTAGTCATGAGAGTACTTTAAAACTCTCTCTTCTTCTAAAGTTTCTGCAAGCTTGCTTCTTATCAACGGAACTGAAGAAGCCTCTTGAGCAATTGCCCTAGAG
>CALIEE010000248.1 GCA_938022485.1 uncultured bacterium
TGCTGCCACTAGCTCTCCACTAACTGATGGAGCTACTAGCGGATGGGTCGCTTCCGAGGAAGTATTGAAGGAGCATGGATATCAAGATGCTTTAGAGATTGAGCACGCAAGCTGGGGACATGTAGCTCCAGAGGTTATGGGTATGGGTCCTGTGCCAGCTGTGCAAAACCTGCTCAAGGAAACGGGCATTGCACTAAATCAGATTTCAGCTTTTGAAATCAACGAAGCTTTTGCTGTTCAAGTTCTGGCTTCTGGTGCTGAGCTCGGTTTAGACATGGCTACGGTAAATGCATGGGGTGGAGCTATGGCACTCGGACATCCTCTTGGAGCAAGTGGACTAAGGTTAGTGATGACCTTACACGGTAGGCTTCGAGAGATGGCAGAGGATGGAGCAAGAGGAATTGCCACTCTCTGTGTAGGCGGAGGGCAGGGAATGGCTTTGTTGTGTCGCTATAAAAAATTTTAGTAGAGCAGTTTCACTAGAGGTAACTAGTTTTGGGAAAAATTTTAATTGGAGACAAATGGCTTGAGGGAGAGGGTGAAGAGTTTGCCTCCCTGGATCCGTTTACAGACGAAAATATTTGGTCTGGTGGAGCTGCATCTGCAGATCAGGTTGAACAGGCTTTTTCTGCAGCTAGGGGTGCTCTAAGTGACTGGAGTTCCAAATCAGTTGATTTTCGGTGTCAGGTTCTTCAGCGTTTCGCAGAGTTACTTGAACAGCGAGAATATCAATTCGCTGAACTGATATCTAAAGAAATGGGCAAGCCTCTCTGGGAAGCCAAGACAGAAGTGCTGGCGATGTGCGCTAAAGTTGCAGTGTCTGTTGAGGCTCATAATCAAAGATGCGCTGAGAAAACTGCTCCTTTGGGTGGAGGTTCAAGTGTTACTCGCTTCAAGCCACATGGTGTAGTGGGAGTCTTCGGCCCGTTTAACTTTCCTGGTCATTTGCCTAATGGTCACATCATTCCAGCTTTGATTGCTGGAAACACTGTGGTTTTCAAGCCTAGTGAACAGACGCCGGCAGTTGGACAGTTGTTAGTCGAGCTTTACCTTGAGGCTGGGCTTCCCACAGGAGTGGTGAATCTAGTGCAAGGTGCCAAGGACACGGGCGTTGCATTGGTCGCATCTAAAGAATTAGATGGACTTTACTTTACTGGTAGCTCTGAGGTTGGTGGTATAATTCACAGTAATTTTGCTGGCCGACCAGATAAAATCCTTGCTTTGGAGATGGGTGGCAATAACCCCTTGGTTGTTTGGGATACGGAAAACATGTCTGACACAGAGCTTAGAGCTGCAGTTTATACCACTATCCAATCTGCTTTTATTACTTCTGGACAGCGTTGTACTTGTGCAAGAAGGTTGATAGTCCAAGAAGGAGTTTCAGAGCCTTTTGTTGAAATGCTGGTAGATAAGGTTGCTAAGATTCGTCCTGGACATTTCAGTGATCAACCTGAACCCTTTTCGGGTCCGTTGATAAACCCGATGGCTGGAAAGAACTTACTTAAAGCAGAAGAGGAGCTAGTAAAGAACGGAGCCAGAAGCCTGGTTGCTTTGGAGCCTATTAGGGACAGGGTGAATTTGTTGAAGCCTGGAATTGTTGATGTCAGTGAATTGCAGAGCCGAGAGGACAAAGAGGTATTCGGACCATTGCTGCAACTTTCAAGAGTTAAAAGCTTTAAGAATGCTCTAACTGAGGCGAATAATACCAGTTTTGGTTTGGCCGCTGCCTTGTTATCGCCTTCTAGGGATAGATATGAAGATTTTTACAGCTCTGTCAGAGCTGGTATAGTCAACTGGAACAGGCAAACCACAGGAGCAAGTTCCAGAGCTCCTTTTGGAGGAGTCGGGATGAGTGGAAACCATCGACCGGCTGCTTGGTTTGCTGCAGACTATTGTTCTTTCCCCGTTGCTTCGGTGGAGAATAATAGTTTGGACCTGCCCGAAGTACCGTCACCAGGGCTAAAAGATTTAGAAATCTAATTTTTAACAAAACTTAAAGATGATGTTGGAGTTGTTGATGTGAAGCCTTTAAAGCCAAAAGAAGCGGGGGATGGAGAAAAGCAGGAGTCTTCTCAGGAAGAGTCCAAGGGTAGACCGTCTCGTCGTTCCAGAAAAGGAAGTCGAAGAACTAGGACGCCTTTACCATCCCTCCCAGGTAGTCCGGAGATTATAGCAAGAGAAGATCATCCTATTTCAAGAAAGAAAATAGATGAGGATGCTCTAAAGGTTCTATACAGACTAAATAATAATGGTCACGAAGCCTACATAGTGGGTGGGGGTGTTAGGGATCTTTATTTAGGGAAAGAGCCAAAAGATTTTGATGTTGCGACCAGTGCCTCTCCTGATGAGGTAAGGTCATTGTTCCGCAATAGTAGGATCATTGGTCGAAGATTTAAACTTAACCATGTCTATTTTAGAGGCGGTAAGATTATTGAAGTTGCCACTTTCCGTTCTGATGAAGAAGGTGAGGCTGGTGCGGCTCAAATGCTTAAAAACGACAACAAGTGGGGTGATGCTGAGACAGATGCACTGAGAAGAGACCTCACGATTAATGCTTTGTTTTATGATGTAGAAACATTTTCCATTATTGATTATGTCGGTGGAATCAAAGATTTGGATGAAGGTATTGCCCGTTTCATTGGTGATGCTCGCGTTCGAGTTCAGGAAGACCCCGTTAGAATGCTAAGAACTTTACGTCATGCTGGTAGGACGGGTTTTTCCGTTGAGGCTGAGGCCTATGACGCGATTACTGAGTTTCCGGCTTTGCTAAAGCATTGTCCAGGCTCTCGGTTATACGAAGAACTTCTCAAGGACTTGAGAAGTGGAGCCAGTAGGGTGGTAATTCCTCTTTATAAAGAAGCAGGCCTTTTGAAGTACGTAACCCCTTCTTTGGCGCAACTGGCTGAAAATAACCCTAGAGCTTGGCAGCGGCAGCTCAGTGTCCTGAGCTCGATAGATAAGTATGTGCTGAAGCTGAAAAATCGACCTAATGGGGGAGAGGCTCCACCCTCAGTGCTAGTTTCTTCTCTGTTTCTTGGCAACCTGCCTGACGACTTTTTTGATGATGAGACAGAAGAAGCTGGTGAAGTGTTTAGGACATTGTTTACCGACGAGCCGTTTATCGAAGGTAGCGAGTCCGAAGAGATACTTCAGGAAGATGGTAGAGTCTATATTTCAGATGAAACTATGGGACGCTTAGGTAAAGTGGTCCGTAATATCATTGGTTCCTCGGGTGTTTCTAAAAAGGACTGTGAGTATATAGAACGAATGTTAGTGCTTCGGATGAGAATGTTTGAAGTCTTTGCGGGCGGCCAAAGTGACCGACTACCTTATCTGGATGCCTTTAATGACACTCTGCAGTTAATGAAGCTCTCCAATCATAGCAATTGGTGTCGTGAGTGCTGGGACTTTTGGTATAGCCAAAGAGATAAATACAGCCGAAAAAAACGCCCCAATCGAAGATATAAGTAGCTTTTGTTTGCGGAAGAGTTTCGCTCTAGATTAATCGACAAACGAGTCTTTTGGTAATTTTTCTAACTTTGCCTTGTAGCTTGCGGTGTCCATGATTTTTTTTGCAGGACTCCCTGCCCAAACCTCATCGGGGGGAATATCTTTTGTTACGGTGGAATTTGCTCCAACTATTGAATTTTCGCCGATAGTCACCCCAGCCAAGACAGTGGATCTGGCTCCAATGAAAGCATTTTTCTTAATAGTGACTTTACCCAGAAGAGTTTTGCCAATGACTTTTTTCGTACTGGCATCATGGGCGAGAATAGTGACGCTTGGACCGAATACTACTTTGTCTTCGATTGTTATCAGCTCGGCATGAGAGGGATCTAAGAAAAATCCATCATTGAGATAGACATCCTTCCCAAGGCTCAGGCCACGGTTTGTCAGTTTCTCTAAATATCTCTTCTTTTTGAGATTTCTTATTTGCTGAAGCATGGGAAAGTTCCTAGAGTTCCAAAGACCTTGAGCTGTTTTTGACACTATCTAAATTTAAAGACTAAGTGGCAGTTTAGCACCCTAGAGTAATAGATCTGGAGATTTTAGGCACTGCCCTTGTAGTTTTTTCTTAGTTTGTTTATAATGTTTATCCAAGTTGTTAATAAGCTTGGACAGCCCCTTAAACTGTTTGATTTTTCATCTTTTTCTTTTGGCTCAAAGGAAACTTCTGGTCAAAATGAGTTCACTGTGAAAAATTCAACGCTTGTTTTTCAACCAAATTATTACAGAGCTTATTGGTAAGTTAGCTAACTTACCGAATAGTTTTGTGTTTTTTCTTAAGCGTTAGAGCAGGCGAGTAAAAATGGAAAATCACCCTACCAAATACATTTTTGTCACTGGTGGGGTTGTCTCTTCGCTCGGAAAAGGTTTGACCAGTGCGGCCCTTGGGGCAGTCCTAGAGAGTCGGGGACTGAGAGTTACAATTTGTAAAATCGATCCCTACTTAAATGTTGATCCAGGCACGATGAGCCCCTACCAGCATGGTGAGGTCTTTGTCACCGATGACGGCGCGGAGACGGATCTAGACCTAGGTCACTACGAGAGATTTGTTTCTACTCGGATGAGTAAAAACAATAACTTTACAGCTGGCCAAGTTTACGAGTCTGTCATCAAAAAAGAACGTAAGGGTGATTATCTGGGTGGAACTGTTCAGGTTATTCCACATGTTACGGATGAGATTAAAGAGAGAATTCGAAAAGCCGGTGAAGGTTACGATATCTGCATTGGTGAAGTTGGTGGAACCGTTGGTGATATAGAGGGACTTCCCTTTCTTGAAGCTGTTCGGCAGTTTCGCGCAGATGTTGGTAGAGAGAACGTTTTATATATTCACCTTACTCTATTGCCTTATATAGCCACTGCAGGTGAGTTGAAAACCAAACCTACTCAGCACAGCGTAAAAGAGCTTACTAGTCATGGAGTCCAACCTGACGTTGTCGTTCTACGGTCTGATTTTCCTGTCGAAGAACAAGTTAAAGAGAAGATATCCCTTTTCTGCAATATAATGCCCAAGAGTGTGATTATTGCCCCTGACGTGGACAATATTTATGACTTGCCTTTAGTTCTTCAAAAAGAGGGTTTAGACAATATTGTCTGCGAAAAGCTGAACATTTGGGCTAAGGCACCAGAGCTGGAGCCTTGGAAAAAAGTTTCCGGGGTTTTAAAGAATCCAGCCAAAGGTAAAGTTAAAGTGGCTATGGTCGGCAAGTATGTCGGTTTGACAGAATCTTATAAGAGCTTAAGTGAAGCTCTTACCCATGGCGGCCTTGCCAATGACTGTCATGTTGAAATTGAATACATAGATGCAGATGAGCTTGAGAAAGGAGAAAACCTTTCTAAGCTGTCAGAAGTTGATGCCGTATTGGTTCCGGGTGGTTTTGGCAAGAGAGGAGCTGAAGGAAAAATTGAAGCTGTTAAATATGCCAGAGAGAATGGAATTCCATTTTTAGGGATATGCCTAGGGCTTCAAATGGCAGTTGTTGAATTTGCTCGTAATGTAGCTGGTATTAAAGATGCGGCCAGTGCTGAGTTTGATCCTGATTCTGCCAATCCTGTTATTGACCTAATGGAGGCGCAAAGGAAAGTCTCTAGCATGGGGGCAACTATGCGTTTAGGAGCTTACCCCTGCAAGCTAACTGAAGGATCTCGTTCCAGTGCAATTTATGGAACTTCTGAGATTTCTGAGCGTCATCGTCATCGTTGGGAAGTGAATAATAAATTCAGAGATCAGTTATCTGCAAAGGGTTTAGAGCTTTCTGGTCTTTCGCCTGATGGGAACTTAGTCGAGATTGTTGAGATCCCTGGCCATTTTTGGTTCGTAGCAGTTCAGTTTCATCCAGAATTTGCCTCTAGACCTTTAGAGCCTCACCCGTTGTTCAGTAGCTATATTGCTGCTGCTCTTACTTGGCGAGACAAAAAGCTATCTAATTCTGATCAGAAGGGATCTGAGCCGAAGCAAGCTCATAGTAACAATATCTCAGAAGATAAAAAGTCTAGCTTGGACTCCTCTTTGGAGAAGTCCCAATCCATGCAGGCTTAAAGACTATCTCTACCGGATTTTCTATGAATTCAGAGTTGCAAAAATGTTTTAGTCAGAAGAAGCTGGCTGTTTTTTCTGGGCCCTGCGTGATTGAGTCTGAAGACAGCACTATGTTTCATGCAGAGGCCATTTCTAAATTACTGAAGCCTTACGATTTTGAATTTATTTTCAAAAGTAGTTTTGACAAGGCTAACCGGACCTCTATTTCTTCATTTCGTGGTCCAGGGATTGATCAAGGACTGAGAATCCTTCAGAAAGTAAAGAATGAATTGGGCCTACGGATCGTCACAGATCTGCATGAGAGTTCTCAAGTAGAAGCAGTTTCAGAAGTAGCTGATGTCTTGCAGGTACCAGCATTTTTATGCCGCCAAACAGATATGCTCACCGCCTGTGCTCAAACAGGTCGTCCAGTCATGGTTAAAAAGGGGCAGTTTATGGCCCCTGAAGACATGAAATTTGTTGCTGAAAAGATTACGGCATCAGACTCGGGAAGCACTGTTATGCTTTGTGAGAGAGGGACGAGTTTCGGTTATAGAAATCTGGTTGTTGATTTTGCAGGTTTCGATAGCTTGAAACGATTAGGATATCCAGTAGTGTTTGATTCAACTCACTCATTGCAAATTATTGGCGGGCTTGGAGGTTCTAGCGGAGGAAGAAAAGATGCCGCCTCAAGCTTGATGCGAGCTGCGGTTGCGGTAGGAGTTGACGGTTTGTTTATTGAAGCTCACCAGAACCCCGAAGTCGCCAAATCAGACGGTGCTAACATGTTATCTCTTGAGGAACTGGAAAGAATTTTACCTGATGTTAAAAACTTACACGATTTGAAACTCGCCACCAGGCCTTAAACTTAATGTTGGATCCACTACAGGA
>CALIEE010000249.1 GCA_938022485.1 uncultured bacterium
GGGATTTGCGGGAACCTATAAAGTTGAGATTCCAGTTTTGGTTTAAAATAGATAGAAAAATTCGAGAGTTGGGAGTAACTAGGCGGCTATCCCCTACGCATAGCATAGACCTATTAGACAATGTAAGGTATCCCCTCGGAACTCCTCTAGGCCTTTCCCGAAGGCCTTGTTTAGGAACTTTTAGGTTCCCCCGGTTTAAACACTGAAGTCTGAGACAACTTGTCATGCAAGGTGAGCTTGTCTGCTGAGAGAATAAGAAGACCTCCACCCGCAACAACCATTCCAGCGATTCCGCCCAGAAAACTAAACAAGCCTATGGTAGTTATTGCACTCAACAAGTTTAAAAGGTTGCCACTCTGTTTAATTGCCCATCTTTTCATCAAAACATCTTGCGAGGCTTCGCTTCCATCCTGATTCATTATTTTAAGACCTAAAACTTTTTTACCAGGAGTCTGGGCCCAAAGAACCTCTAAATAGGAATAGCCTAAGAGAGCACCAAAAAAAATCAGCCCTGCAATATATCCAAGACCTCCCATTACAAAAGGGCTTCCAAACACTAAACCAAAAATAGTTGCGAAAAGAATTAAAACAACACAGTCGATTAAAGAAGCACCAAGGCGAGGCAAAATTCCAATTCTTTCCATTTTCTTATCCTCAAAAAATCAAAGATGATGCACCATGCAAAGTCATCACTCAGTTCCAACTTCTACTTCTTCACTTTCCTCAGTTTTGGTGAGAACTAGCTTCACAGACTCAATTCGGTGTCCTTCCAACTTCTCAACTGAAAGCTCTCCCAATTTCACCCCCTCGCCTTCGCCTTCTTTAACTTCTCCTTTTGTAAGACTCACCTGGTCACCTTGCACAGGCATGCGGCCTAACTCCGACAACACATATCCAGCAACCGTGTCATAGTCTCCTTCCGGAATCGATAAAGAGAACTTCTCATTAAGTTCATCCACGGTGACCCCACCGTCAAGCAAAACTTCGCCTTCTCCCTTATCGAGTATCTCTGGCTCAGGAAGGTCGCTTTCATCGAAAATTTCGCCAACTATCTCTTCAATGAGATCCTCAAGGGTTACTAGACCATCAACTCCACCGTGCTCATCTAGCACCACTGCCATATGCTGCTTTCTCTTTTTAAACTCAGCAAGTAGCTCATCAATAACCTTAGTGTTAGGAATAAAGTATGCGTCCCTCATGACAGAACGAACCGAGAACTCGCTCTTTCCGGCTTCTATATAGTTGGCCACATAGTCCATCAAATCTCTGGCCATTAAGATTCCAACAACGTTGTCTACCCTGTCTTCAATAACTGGGAATCGTGAAAATCCAGACGACTTGATCAGAGCAACTACTTCTTCAAAACTTGACTCCAAGGGAATGACAACAAAATCGGTTCGGGGAGTCATAACCTCTCTGGCAACCGTATCACCAAATTCACAAACCCCCTGAATCATCTCCTTCTCTTCTTCATCGAGCTCAACTTCTTGGTCTGTCCCAGCCACGACCAACGATAGATCAGCCGCAGTTGTGGCTTTCTCAGGCTTTGGACCTAGCAAAAGATCAAGTAAGTAGGCAGGTAACAGGGCTAAAAGGGTCAGCGGATATAGAATCCAAGAAACGGCGCTAAAGGGCCAAGAAAGTATTGAAAGTATTCGGTTCGCTTCAAAGTAATCTACAAGGCGCACAGAAAGAAAAGAAATCTTCAAGTAAGTCAGCACCAAGCAAATTAGAGAAAAAACAACCTGAAAAGGTAGAGGCAAGGCAGACAAATAATTTGAGGAAAATGCTAAAAAGAATATGAAGCATATTGCGGAAGCAAGAACCCCAAACCCCTGAGAGATCGCCACATTGCGATCTCTTCGCTCAATTATTTTCCTAGCTTGCGCAGCTCCAAAGGCCTTCTTTCGTTCTGAAGCCTTAAGCCTCGGACCTGCAGCGCTAACAAGAGCAGTTTCAAAAATTATGCAAAGACCATAGAGCAGCAAGGCTCCGATAAAACCGGGCCAAAAGTAATGCCATAAAAGGGTGGTTATAAAAGTATCGCTCAAATAGGTATCGCTCGTTTAATTAGACTCGCCGGCTCAGAGATTTTTCGTTGGGGAAAGAAGGAGTTTTGAGCATAGGGTACTCCAAGGGGTACCTTTTGAGGGCCGCGCGAAATAGTCTGCGAAACAATACTCGGGGGTTCATCTTCGTTCACTAGAAATATTTTGACTTAATCATGTGGTTTTTGTCAATAGTCCCAACTATTGGTTAGGCCATATTTAGAGCTATCGGTATGAATCAACAAAGAAATAAGCCCTTTTTAGAGGGAAAAACTGTCTCTCTGTATAGAATATCTGAAGATCAAAGAACTAGTATCACGGCTTGGATTACTAAGGCTCCAGATTCAGACTTCGATTACATGAGCTATGGGCCATTTAGGAACCAAAAAGACTTTGATAGCTGGTTCGATGCAAATCTCTCAACCAATGATCGCCAGATTCTCTGCTTATCCCGAGATAGTTTAAATTGTGATGGCTTAATTTCTCTAATGAGAGAAGATATCCACAACTTGGTCGTCGAAATTGGCTCCATACAATTCTCTCCTGAACTTCAAAGAACAGTTGAGGCCACGGAGGCATTATATCTTATAATTGGTTTTGTTTTTGAAGAGCTGGGTTATCGAAGGCTGGAGTGGAAATGTGACAATAACAATACACGCTCCAAAACGGCTGCCTCCCGACTTGGCTTTAAGTTTGAGGGAATCTTTCGCAAACATATGATAGTGAAGGGAAAAAACCGTGACACGGCATGGTATTCGATTATTGATTCCGAATGGCCACAGCTAAAGCCAAAGTACGAAGCCTGGCTGAACCCTGACAATTTTATGGATGGAAAGCAAAAATTCCCGTTGACCATAGAAAAAAGCTAGCAGCCTGTTTTTGCTCGCTTCAAGCCCCGTGCTCGGGTAACCTTGGTTAAAAAATAGGTAATTTTTATGGCCAGCAATTTAGACCCCTCCACCGCCTCCAGAGAAATACTTTGGAACATAACATCACCATTCAACATGGTGGTTATGTATACCCTGTTCGGCATCAGCATGGTTGTTTTTTGCTACGGGCTTTACCGAAGATTTAGACTTTACTCTGCTGGCCGCCCAGCGAACCAGTTACTTGGAGATTGGGGTTCACGATTTAAAGCAATCTGGAGCGGAGCCTTTCGCCAAAAGGGAGTAAACAGAAAAAAGAAGCCCAAAATTTTTCACAATTTAATATTTTGGGGGTTCATGGTCCTTACTTTCACCACTACAATGGTGGCAATTGATCATGACTTTGGAATAGATATTTACCAAGGTAAGTTTTATCTGATTGTAACTATACTTTCAGATTTATTTGGGCTGGGTTTAGGAATAGGTGTTCTCTACGCTGCTTGGGTAAGGTACGTCGACAAACCTGACAGACTTCACAACACAGCTGGCGACTGGATGATGCTGTTGCTTTTGGCCTTGATGGTTTTTCAAGGATTCGGATTAGAAGGACTTAGAATCGCTGCAACGAACGACCCTTGGGCTCCCTACTCCCCTGTAGGACTTCTTACTGCAATTATACTTAGCCCTCTTCCAGAAGCTACCCTTCCACCTCTACATTTTAGCTTATGGTGGATACACGCCGTCACAGTGTTCCTGTGGATTGCTCTGCTTCCCTATACCAAGTTCATGCATATCTTTACCGCCAGCGCCAACCTCTTCTTCAAAAAACTAGCGCCAAAAGGAGCACTTGAGAACATTGGCGATATCGAAAAAATCATGGAAGAGGCTATGGAATCCGGGGATGAAGAGTTCAACCTCGGAATCAATAACGCCACTGACTTAAGTTGGAAACAAAGACTAGACTTAGATGCCTGCACATCCTGTGGGCGATGCCAGGAGCTATGCCCTGCCTACAACTCCGGTAAAGTCCTCTCACCGAAATGGCTAGTACTCGATAGTAGGGATCACCTACTTTCCCTAGCCTCCTCAGGTAAAAGCCCTAAAGGGGAGGTCACAAACAATCCCTTAGACAAAGTTGACAACTACCTTCTCGAAAAACTTTACATGCCAAGCTCCAGCGCACAGTCCGCCAAACGTGCCTCGAATGAATTAGTTCAAAACTCTAGGCTTTCAATTGGGGAGTCTTGGGATACTCCTTTTGCTGGAGGAGTAATGGAGGAAGACGTCTTTTGGTCTTGCACCTCTTGTAGAGCCTGCGAAGAAATTTGCCCAGTGGGAATAAACCATCTGGATATGATCATGGGCGTAAGGCGTAACATGGCAATGATCGAAGGTAAGATTCCCTCAGAAGCTCAAGGAAGTTTGAGGGCTATCGAAACTAGAGGTAACCCCTTTGGCCCAGCTGAAAGTCGAACCGACTGGACCGAAGGCTTGGAAGTTCCTATCCTTGAGGATGGTGCCGAAGTTGATATTTTGTACTGGGTAGGTTGTGTTTCTGCCTATGATAAAAGAAAGCAGGATATTGCTCGCTCAATGGTTAAGATCCTCAACAGCTCAGGGCTTAGCTGGGGAATACTTGGAAACCGAGAATGCTGCACAGGAGACCCTGCTCGTAGACTTGGAGACGAGAACCTTTTCCAAAATCAAGTAAAACAGAACATACCAAATTTGACCGGAATTAAATTTGAAACAGTAGTGGCTAACTGTCCACACTGCTTCAACTCTCTAAAGAACGAGTATCCTCAAATTGGTGAATTTCCACCAGCTGGCACAAGAATCATTCACCACAGTGAACTTATTAAGGAGTTGATTTCAGACAAAAAGATTGAAGTCAGTAATAAGATCAACGAAAAGGTTACTTTTCATGACCCCTGCTACCTTGGAAGATATAACGATAGCTATCAAGAACCAAGAGATGTTCTAGTCCAGATAGGGGCGAAGAATCTGGTCGAGATGAAAGATAACAAGGAACGTGGTAAGTGTTGTGGGGCTGGTGGTGGTCATTTCTGGATGGATATGAAAGTTGGTGAAAGGGTTAATGTTCAAAGGACCGAGCAGGCGCTGGAAACTGGTGCCACTACGGTGGCTACAGGTTGCCCTTTTTGTTTGCAAATGATGGAAGATGGCACCAAACTCACCGAAAGTGAGGACAAGTTAGCTGTTAAAGACATCGCTGAACTTGTTGCCTCCGGCATACAGTAATAACCATTTTAGATTGAGGTTTAACTTTAGGTATGGATGAATTCAATCGTGGCGGCTTTAGCTATTTTGCCAAAAGCAGTAACGGGCCAAGGGTAGTAGGTCTCAACCAGGCAGGCTGGAAAGGCCTATTTTTTGTTGGGGTTTGTTTAGTTCTGTTTGCTCTGCTGATGATCGCTAAGCCCGAGCTTCTGGTTTATTTGATTTCGAGCGCCGTGATGATGCTTGGATTTTCAATAATCGGTGTAAGCCTTACTCTAAGAAAAATTTCTCGTTAGTCTCTCGAGATGGATCCAATCAGCCAAGGCGTGGTCGGTGCAACCCTATCTGCGAGCTTCTCCTCAAAAGACAATACTAGGTCTGCAGTATTAATTGGCTTTATTTCTGCACTGCTCGCAGACCTAGACGTCCTAATACGCTCCTCGACAGATCCGATTTTGGTGCTGGAGTATCATCGGCACTTTAGTCATTCACTGGTGTTTGTTCCCGTAGGCGCCTTTCTTGGAGCTAGCCTTTCTTTACTCTACTGGAGACAAACACTTTCTTTTAGTCAGCGGTTAAAATTCGCTGGTCTTGGTTACCTAACAGCGGCGCCTCTTGACGCCTGCACCTCTTACGGCACTCATCTTCTCTGGCCTTTCAGTGAATACCGCTCAGCTTGGCACGTCATATCTATTGTCGACCCAGTCTTCACACTTAGCCTCTTAGTTCTAGTTTTAGGCTGCTATACTTTTAGAAAATCACTTTTAGCAAAAACTGCTCTAGTTTTCGGTTTAGCTTATCTTTGCTTTGGCGCCTATCAGAGAGACCAAGCCCTAGCTATTTCTATGAAACTGGCTTCTGAGAGAGAACTAGAAGTTCTTCGCTACAGCACCAAACCTTCACTAGGAAACCTTTTTCTTTGGCGCTCAACTTTAGAAACAAAAACTAATTACTGGATTGATGCGATTCGAGTCATACCTGGTAGAAACTCAAGAGTTTTCAAAGGCGGAGTGCTTCCCAAAGTAAATGCAGAGACTGATTTCCTTAACCTAGATCCAAACTCTACCTTGAAAAAAGATATAGAACGAGTTGCTTTTTTCTCAGACAACTACCTAGCTTGGCACCCAAGCGTGCCGGAAACTTTGGGGGATATTCGCTACGCTATGCTTCCCAATTCCCTAGAACCGCTTTGGGGAATTGAATTAGAAAGAGAAAACCCTTCAAAACATGTTAAAATGACTCACTTCAGAACCTCTGGCTCAGAAAAGTTCAAAACCTTGATTGATATGATTTTCGGTGACTAACAAGCTGGCAGAAATTAAGCTGTAAGGCATATAAACTTACCGGACTGAATCGTTTTTGGTTGACTTAAGGTACTAAACACCTCCAAATCCCCTGACTCTTTAAGATGAAAAAACGGAATAACTGCTGCCTTACCCAAGGTGGATATAAAACTTTCGAAGTCAGTTTCGCTCTCAATATCCAAAGTCTCCACCTTAGCTCCTTTTTCGTAAAGTTTATCTATCGCTTTATAATTCCACTCATTGCCAAACAAAATTCGACTGGGCAGGTTCTGTTCGTCAGTAGCTTCCCCAGAGGCGGCCTGGGGAGGCAACTGGTATACCCCTGCTCCACCAAACTGCTCAATAAAATGAAAAGCAGATAAGGTATTAACCTCATCATTTGAGGTCATTGCAACTAACTTACCTAGTCCATCTAAAACTAACTCTTCAATGGCCGGGTCAAAGACCACATTGTTGTCCTTAGATTCAATCCCCATTTCCCGAGCTCTCTTTATGTTAAAGGAGTTGGTATCGATCATCATCACCTTAGAGCCCGCGTTTTGTAAGGCAATCGCAATATCTCTTGCCCAGTTATGCGCACCAATGAACAAAACGCCCTGAGGGTTCGGACTACTCAAACCTAAGATACGCGCGACAATCGGAGTGAAAATTCCATAGATGAGAACAGTTCCTATTATCACCATGAAACAAATATCGGCGATAATACCTGCCCCTGATTGACCATGCTCAGCCAATTCAACAGCAAAGATAGAAGCCACTGCAGCAGCTACTATTCCTCTAGGAGCCATTGATGAAAGAAAGAGCTTCTCCTTGAATGATAAATCACTGCCAATGGTTGAGACAAAAACTGAGGCAGGCCTAACCACCAGAATTAAGATTGCAGTAAAAATTGCCCCTTTAACTCCTAAGCTAGAGATTGACTCAAGATCAATTCTAGCCGAAAGAACGATAAACAATGCTGAGATTAAAAGAACCCTGAGTGTTTCTTTAAACTCGGCCAGTTCTTTAATTCGAACATATTTTTGATTAGCCAAAATTACACCCATCAAAGTGGTGGTAAGAAGGCCAGACTCATGCTGAATCACGTTTGAAGAGACAAAAGAAACCACCACTAAAGCCAAAGCCACAGGATTTTTTAGAAAATCCGGAACCATGTGGTGACGAAATAAAACTATCAAGATAGCTGCTGCTACAATTCCAAAGAATCCACCCACTAGTATGGTGTAAATAATACTAGTAAAAGTCTGAATGGCTACTTCATCCAAGCCACCAGCGAGAACTGCGTTCAAAACTAGAACCGCAAAAACAGCTCCGATAGGGTCTATTACTATTCCCTCCCACTTCAGGGCAGTCCCAACCGGACTGCCTCCGCTAAGCCTAATATGTCTAAGTAGCGGTATGATAACTGTAGGACCAGTTACTGTTAGAATCCCTCCAAGCAGAGCGGCAAATTTAAGATCCAAACCAAAAACCAGAATGGCAGCTCCACTGGCCAAAACCCACGTTACTAGCAAACCAACTGTAACTAAGTTTCGAACTATCCCGCCGACTTTTTTAAGTTCTTCCAGTTTAAGATCCATCCCTCCTTCGAAAAGTATTATTCCGATAGAGATTGAAACAAGTGGCATCAAGGCCCCTCCCAACATTTCGTCTGGTCTCAAGTAACCTGAAACGGGACCGGCAACTATTCCAAAGACCATCAACAACAATATTGCTGGAAGATGAAAGCGCCAGGCAATCCATTGTGCAGCAATACCCAGACCTAAAATCGCAGATAGTCCGGTTAAAATATTATAGTCCATTCAATATTAGCCTGATGTGGAAAAGCCATGTGGCAATTCATTAGGTTAAAAAACTGATAATCCCTAATTGCTGACGAAATCAAAAGCAGTTTGACTTGACTGCTGCTGGCCTGCAAAGGTTATTTTTGCAATACTTTTTCCAAATTTGTCTAGTTAACTACTCTCCAGAGGAATCGGCCCATGGTCCGCTTGTCCAAAATTTTAATTATGAGCTTCCTCTTTTTATCAACAGGGTGTGATGAGGACGTAGTAATTGGCCAAGCTCCGGCCGATTCTGACACGGACACAAGCTCTTCTACGACCTCCCCTGAAGACTCTGACTCAGACGGTCTCTCAGATGATGTAGAAGAAGAGAACAGAGTTGACACTGAACCTTTGGTTAGAGACACAGACCGCGATGGCTTCAACGATGGAATGGAGTTCATCTCTCAATCAGGCGACCCTCTTAACTCTTTAGTAGTTCCTGCCTCGGAAGCTCGAGCTAGAAATCTTTTGGATACTGAAAGCTCTTCGGATCTAATCGATTCAGACAGAGATGGTCTTGGCCGCAATTTTGAGAATGAAAACGATCTTGATGATAATGATGCCGATATAGACGACGATGGTTTTAGTGACAGCTTAGAGCTTGTCGCTAATACCGACCCTTTTAATGGCTCTAGCGTTCCCACCCGAAACCAACCCCCAGCCAGTGATGGTATTGACCCTTCGACCGTCGCAGTACCACTCGATAACGACGGGGACGGAATTTCTAATGATAGGGAAGCTTTCTTTGGTTACGATCCAAACCAAAGCGACACCGATGGCGATGGATTTAGTGATAATATCGAATACCTGATGGGTTCTGTTGCAGTAGATGAGTTCAACGTGCCTAACTTTAGCGTCCCCCCTCGTCCATAAAAGTAAATTCAAACAACTGGTTCTCCGTAAGGGTTCACTCAAAGAGCTAAATTAGTGACTTTTACAGTTCAATAATAATGAGTAGAACCTCTCTCAACCCTTATAATTGGATTGTAAGTCTTAGGATTTTCCAATATATTTCTGAAAAGAATCAACCTAAAGTCACTTCAAAGAACTTGGAGAATTTGTTTTCATGACAAAATTTTACTCAATTACTCTGGCTATCTTTCTAATTATCCCTGCCCTTGTCTCTGCTGACGTGATCGAACATGGAGGCGATGAGGAGACAATAAAGGGAGATGGCGACCAAGTTCCTCCTAAGTGCCAATTGGACTATCCCAGTTCTGCGACCAGCGCTTTCGATGTGAAGTGGAGTTGTTTTGATAACTTCACTCCCCAAGAAGAAATCAGAACAGAACTATGGGTATTCAGGCAGCAAGACTTGAAACCTGTTCTTATGCAATCTTTTCTAGGCTTCCCCGCCGCAGCAAGAATCGACGAGACGGTCTTAGAAACAACAAATTTCGCCTCAGCTCTGCCCGTAGGAATTAAACTTAGAGCAGTTGATTTCGCTGGCAACAGCACCACTAGTCCTCTCGTTAGTATTGGGACAACTAGCAACGCAATTTCAAACTGTAGCATTTCGGTTGTAACTGAAGCAGTTGAAGCTACTGAAACTGTCACTGGAACCCCTTCGCTTACCGTATCTACTACAGAATCTCAAGTGGCTTCTTCTAAATCAGGCACTATTAACTATAACGTCAGCACCTCCACTGAGGCGAGCACAACGAACTGTGAGATTGACTCGATTTGCATCAATCAGGGAAATATTAGCTTCAGTGGAGCTTTTGAAGTTGCTGAATCCGATGCTTCGATTAGTGGACAGGCTACGCTAAACCCCGGTGAAATAGCTGTTGAGGTTACAGGATCAGCAACTCGATCGGGCAACACTCTCTCCCAGCTACAAGCTGAAGGTGAAACTACAGTAGATGGCACACCCGCAACGCTGACAATTAGTTGTAGTCCATAAAGACCTTCCTAGGTGATATTGTGAAGTTATTGCCCACTGCAGTGATTGTTGTTTTAGCCTCTGCCATCCTTTGGGGAATGGCCTCTTTCATTAGCTCTGAAACAGGCGTGAGTGAAGAGTCAAAAAAAATCGCAAACAAAGAGGCTGAAAAGCCTTCGATAAATGAAGCTTCTTTTGTTCCAACTGGCTCCTTGTTGAGACAAAAAGAATCGGTAGAAAATGATCCTGACAACCTAGAGCTTCGCTTTGCTTATGCCGAGAGCCTGCTAAGAACTGGTACTAGCAACTCTGACGTCTCGGCTATTATCTCTTCAATTGCTGAATTTACAAAAGTGCTTGAACAAGATCCAAAACATTCCCCTTCCCTGCTAGCCTTGGCGAGAGTCTCCTTTGAAACCGGTGCTGTTGAAAATTCAATTAGTTATTTTGACCGCTACTTGACCATTAAGCCAAAAGACAAAAGAGCTAGGAATGATTTGGCTTTGGCCTACATGCAAGCTGGGGACTACAAGACATCCATTGCGATCCTCGAGGAACTAACTTTTAGACATCAAGACTACTTTGAATCACGTTTTGGCCTCGCTATGGCCAGAAGACTTGGTGGAGAGAGCAAACAAGCAAAGGCGGATGCCGAGGTGGCTTTCAATCTAGCGAGCACTGAACGCCAAAAAGAAGCTGTCAAGACTTTCGTCAGTACAATAGACTTAGAAGCTGAATCCCCTGATCCGTCCGACCCTAAAGCATCTGAAGTAACTGCTTCAGCCACAATTCCAGAACATAAACAAGATTTAGAAAATTACCTAAAATCGCATTCTATTCTCTCTGAAAAACTTGTTACTATTAGCTGGACCAGCTCAGATAAAGCTGAGGTTGTGCTAAAAGACTTCCCAATTGCCGGCATGCCTGAAATAGCAAAACAAACTTTTCAAGCGAAGGCTAAAGCTAGCTTAGCTAAACATAATCTTGTCGTAATACTGACTGAAAGAGAAAACCCTAGTAGCCGCTTTACTCTATTAACTACTGAGTAGTAGATCCTGCTGGTCTAAAGATAAAGAGCAGGCCAGCAAATGCTATAAAAATTGCAATCCACTGAGCCTGAGTCAAACCTGATCCTATGATTGGCTCGATTCTAATAGTTTCAACCAGAAACCTTTCAACAGACATCAGAACCAAGTAGAGCCCAAACAAACTTCCAGCCTTCCAAGAAAAAGCCGCTGTTCTATTCAGTAAAAGCCAACATATAGCAAAAGCTGCCATAGACTCGTAAATTGGGGCTGGATGAACCAATACTCCAGGTGAAGTTGGAACGGCCCCTAGTGGATAACCCATCGCCCAAGGTAGGTCTGAAACTTTTCCATAGTCTCCATCTCCCGACAACTGACAACCAATACGACCAACCCCGTAACCAATAGCAAGGCTGGGGGCAACTATGTCAGCCATTCTCAAAAACGGTAGAGAGTTTTTCTTTAAGTAGTAGACAACCGCGAGGAAACCTCCAATAAACCCTCCATAAAAGATAAAGCCAGCTCCAGTAAAAATCATTTCAAGTGGTTTCTGTAAGAAAACAGAGAAATTGGCGATCAGAAACAAAACCCTGGCACCCACCACTCCACCAACAGCAGCATAAAACACCATTGGCTCTGCATGAATACCCTCATAACCATGATCTTCTAAGGACAACTCAAGTCTTTTCCAACCGACCATAAAGGTAAGAACCATCATCAATCCAAAGCTGTGAACGCTCAATGGACCTAGGCTTACTAATTCGGGGATCATTCTGATGCCTCAATAACGTTTCTAACAGATGCAATAAAGTCTTCAGAGTCCCAAGGTCGGTCGCTCACCAGTCTCACAGTTGCGGCCCCAAGAACAGGATCTGGAAAGGCTATAAATCGGCCTCTTGTATCGACGAAAAAACTCTCAGGGATACCTTCCACCCCAAACTTCTGGCCTACTTCACCACTAGGGTCATGTAAGATTGTAAAGCTAATGTTTTTATCCTTTACAAACTTCTCCAAGTTAGAACGAGCAGACTTACTATCAACCGAGATAGCGACAATTTCAAAATTGTCCTGTTTCAACTTATTATAAAGGTTCTCCATAGCTGGCATCTCAGCCACACATGGCGCACACCAAGTTGCCCAAAAATTTATGAGAACTGTTTTGCCTTGCAAACTTTTTAAACTAACCGTCTGATCACTAAGATCCGACAAAGAAAAGTTTGGAACATTACTCTCTGGAGCTATAAACTTATCAGTTTGGGTTCGGAGCACAGGCTGGGGATCAGAAAATGGAACAAATATCAGCCCGATTCCAGTAAAAACGGCAATCATCGCCAGAACTCTTACAGCTTTATAGCTCATCAGAATTCCGGCCCCTCTGCATTTCTGCGTCCAACGGCAGAAAGTAATGTAAAAAAAGAATTAGTATAAACAGACCTAAGATTTAACTCTTAGGAGCTGCTTTTTTACCGATGTTAGCGTAACGCTTGTTAAAACGTTCGACTCGACCAGCCGTATCAACTAGCTTCTGGGTGCCTGTATAAAAAGGATGGCAAGCACTACAAATAGCTACTTTAATCTCTGCCAATACCGAGCGTGTTTCAAAACTATTTCCACAGCTGCAAGAAACCTTACAAAGCTGATATTCCGGGTGAATTCCTTCTCTCATTTCACACTCCATGTGGAAGCTGTGTTTCATCAATTCCCAAGTAGCTTTTAAAGCTTGGCCTTGAGGTCCAGAGAAACCCGGCTCTAGGAAAACAGCCTGGTTTTCGGGAAGGCTTAGCTACACCCTAAAGGGCATTACAGTCAAGCATTATGGCGGT
This sequence comes from uncultured bacterium, assembly GCA_938022485.1. Lineage (GTDB taxonomy): Bacteria > Bdellovibrionota_C > UBA2361 > SZUA-149 > CALKYB01 > CALKYB01. The sequence continues at coordinate 13,016 of CALIEE010000249.1, forward strand.
ATTTTTATGCTACAAACCAATCAAACTAGCTTCTAAAATTCACTATATTACCCGATACAGGCCTCTTTCGAAAAATGCTCAATTATGAGACTGTTTTAGTCGTTTTTTGACTAACAAACTTCTGACTGAGAGACTCTTGCTTCCTAGACTCTTTTTAAAACTAGTAGCGATCCTACCCCTCTGGTTGTCCCGACTGATCGGAGGACAAATTGCCTTGCTTGTGGGATTGCTCAAACCAAAAGATTTTAATATTGCTCAGCACCAAATTTCGTTTGCCTTGGCCCTTGACCAAGCTGAGAGCCTTAAACTTGCCAAAAAATCCTTCAAAAGCGTAGGTGAAAATGTAGCTGATGCCCTACAAATCCCCCGGATACTAGCTAAACATGGTTATAACGGCGAGGAAAAGGCCAAAGCCGAGCAGTTTCCAAATTTTGAACTCAAAGGCGACAGTGAGCAGATCCTTAGAAATGGCTGGGAAAAACGTGGCTCGGTAATCATTTCGGGACATATTGGTTGCATTGAAATTTTAGCTGCTTACTATGTGGCAAGAGGATTGGATCTTTATGCAATTGGTCGCTCCCCCAATAAACCCTGGATTGATAACTGGGTTACTGCACTTAGAGAAAGCTACAGAGTCAAAACAATTTGGAGAGACGACCCTGGCTCTGCGATGAAAATCCTTAAAGCTT
>CALIEE010000250.1 GCA_938022485.1 uncultured bacterium
CTGTGTAGAAAAGAGAAACTTTATATTGTTCAGTGATACTCCAAAAACGGTCGGGTGTAGGGTAAGTGGGAACCCCTTCAAACATTACTTGGGTGGCGCCATTGGACATTGGGCCGTAAACAAAATAGGAGTGTCCAGTAATCCACCCGACATCGGCTGTGCACCAGAAAATATCTGTTTCTTTAACATCAAAAACATATTTGAAAGTTAGGTGAGTATAAAGCTGGTATCCAGCATTAGTATGAAGAACTCCCTTAGGTTTTCCAGTGCTTCCGCTAGTATATAGAATGAAAAGAGGATCCTCGGCCTCTAAATGCTCAGGATCGCAGTCAGCAGAGACTTTCTCTGTTTCCTCCTTCCACCAAAAGTCACGTCCGTCCTTCATTTCAGGAGCGGTGTTGCCTCTATCGAAGACCATTACAGTTTTGACTGATGGACAGTCGGCAACAGCTTGGTCGACTTTTTCTTTTAGATTTAAAGTTTTTCCAGCATGGTAGCTAACATCAGTAGTTACAACCACTTCACTGGCGCAGTCATTGATTCGACTTTTTAGAGACTCAGGACTGAAGGCTGAAAAGACAACGCTATGAATCGCACCAATTCTTGCACAGGCAAGTAAGGCAACAGCAGCCTCTGGAATCATTGGCATGAAAATAGTTACAACTGTTCCTTTTTTGGCGCCCTTACTTTTAAGAACATTGGCAAACTTACAAACCTCTTGATGAAGCTCTTTGTAGGATACCTTTCTTTCCTCCTCAGCATTTTCTCCCTGCCAAATTAAAGCTAGCTTGTCGCCGTTACCCGCTTCAATATGTCGGTCGAGACAATTATAGCTGGCGTTTATTTTTCCGCCTTTGAACCATTCAACATAAGGTGCTTCTTTTTCCCCAACAGAGGCAAAGTCACTTGAAACAACTGAGTCCCACTCTTTGAACCAGTGTAGATTTTTTTTTGCCTGCTCTCCCCAGAAAGCCTCGGGGTTCTCAATTGATTCTTGGTAGAGTTTTAAATACTCGGCTTCACTGCCAATTTTAGCTTGTTCCCTAAAAGCCTCTGACGGCTCGAAAGTTCTGTTTTCTTTAAGATGGGAGTCGATATTTTTCTCAGACATCGTGGGCAGCTTCCTTGATAATAAAAAACAAAATTCGGCACTTCTCGCCTTATCAACAGGTAAAAAGCTACCAAGATATAGCGTAAATTTCAAAGAGATGGGGCAGGAAGCTAAGATACTGAACTTAATGAAAGTTTAGCCTATGTCGGCTTCTTCGGTTGAGAGAACTACCTAGCGTAGGCGCTTAAAGAAGCTTTGTAGTAACTCCCTAGACTCGGTAGCAAGCACTTCACTGACCACCTTCATTTTGGCTGTTCTAAGGTCGTAAAGAGATCCCAGTGCACCAAACTTCTGATCATAGCAGCCAAACACAATATTCTGGATGCGAGCTTGTTTAATTGCGCCAAGACACATGGTGCAGGGCTCGACAGTTACGTAAATTGTAGCATCACTGAGACGCCAGCGGTTGAGCTTATTGCTGCTCTCTTTAATTATTTTGATCTCGGCGTGGGAGGTTGCGTCCGTGTCCGCTTCAATAGAGTTATGGCCAGCCGCAACTACCTGGTCATCGACAACTATCACCGCACCAATTGGCACCTCATTAGCTTCGAATGCTTTCCGAGCCTGCTCTAGAGCAAGCTCCATGAATTGTTGGTGATAGTCGGACAATATGCAGTTTCCAAGAAATGGAAAAAATGGCGGAGGGGGTGGGATTCGAACCCACGGTGGGATTAACCACACCGGTTTTCAAGACCGGCACCTTAAACCGCTCGGACACCCCTCCTAGTTGTAAAAGCTAATGCGACCCTTCTCATCGTTGCTCTGCAGGCTTCCTCACTGCGACGTGTTTAAAACACGCCTCGTTTGTCAGCCTTTGAGCGCCTCGATAAGAACCACTTTAGCTTTTACAACCTGATTAAAATGTAAACTACAAAACCTATTCAAAAGACATCTATGGATATCTCCCTTGCGCAGGCGGGAATTACTAGCACTGCCGGGCTTAGCTTTCAATCACTTTTTAATCACTAGTTTAATGCCTATTCTCTGAGGTTTTCTAAGTGTATTGCTCGGCAAATTCGCCATTCTCCTTCTAGTTTTTTCATTTCCAGCTGGCCCCTATGGTGCTCAAAGAATTGGCCATCATCTCCGGAAGCGGAGCCCAAGGCGCTGCCAGTCAATTGAACTGAAGCGTTTACTCCATTAACCATTATCTCCTCTTGGCTGATGGAAAGCTCTAGTTGGTCTAGGTAGGACTTCATTTTTAAAAATCCTTGTCTGATTTTAACCTCATCAAAGCTTTTTAATTCAGAGTGTTCGTAATCTTCTGGAGGCTCGAACTCAAAAACGGGACAAAAATACTCAACGATTTCTTTCGACAGCGCTAGCAGCTCTATCTTGTTTAACTTCTTGTTGATCGCAGCCTTCCCTCGAAGCTCTTCAAGTCTGGACAGTATGGCCTGTTCTTCACTCTGCCCAAAGGAACAGCTCCAGAAGAAGGCTGAAAAAATGAATACTAGATACAATTGGCTTGATTTCATGTTATCTGTTGGTTGAAACTATCGGTTAAAAAACTTTAGTATAGGAATTTGAAGTGAACTTTACCAAAATGCACGGAGCAGGAAACGATTATGTTTATGTTAACTGCTTTGAAGAAAAGCTGAACTGCGACCTTTCTGCTCTGGCAGTAAAAGTCTCCGATCGTCATTTCGGAATTGGTAGTGACGGTTTGATTTTAATTGAGCCATCTTCAATTGCCCCAGCAAAAATGAGAATGTTTAACTCTGATGGTTCAGAGGCTGAAATGTGCGGCAATGGCCTACGCTGCGTCGCTAAGTTTGTTTACGATCATGGTATTCATTCGGAGTCTGAGTTTGACTTGGAAACAGCTTGTGGATTGAAGCGAGTTAAGCTTAACGTTGAAGGCAGTAGCGTAGATTCGGTAACTATTAATATGGGCCAGCCTATTCTTGAGGCCGAACAGATTCCGAGCGGATTTCAACAGTCGCCTGTTGTGAACCAGAAGATAGAAGTATTAGAGAGTGAGTTTTTGGTTACATGCTTGTCCATGGGTAACCCTCATTGTGTCGTCTTTGTGGATCAGCTAAGCGATGAACTAGTTGAAGGCTTTGGACCTGAAATTGAAAAACACGAATACTTTCCAGCTAAAACAAATGTAGAGTTTGTTGAAGTTCTGTCCAAAACCCATCTTCGTCAACGCACTTGGGAGAGAGGGGCAGGAGAGACACTTGCCTGTGGAACTGGAGCTAGTGCGGTATGTGTTGCTGGTGTTCTAACCGATAGAACAGAGAGAAAGGTTAAGATAAGTCTTTCTGGTGGAGACTTGAATCTTGATTGGCGTGAGTCTGATGGCAGTGTTTATATGACTGGCCCGGCAGTTGAGATCTATTCAGGAACTTGGTTAGTAGCCTGAATTGTCTTTAGCGGCGAAATTCGGCATAGGGATCGTGAACATCTTTTCTGGAACTATTTTCAGTAATGGTGCTCTCGGGAATAATAGTTTTTTCTAGGTATTCTTTCATTCTCGTTCGGGCACTTAAAGCATCGTTAGTAGCTTGACCTGAGTGAAAAACAGCATAAGGGTCGTGGATATCCTTTTGCTTAGAACTATTTTTTTTGAAATTTAACGACGAGTTTTTCGCCGGTTGGATGTTGCTTCTTGAAGCAGCAACATCTGATCTAGGAGCCTCTAGCAAGGTTTTAATCGGCTTTGATTCTTGACTATCTAACCCTGGACTAAAATCTTGGCGCGAGACAGTGAGCCCCCAGACTGTTGCCACAATCAAAAGCAAGTATATAAACTTTGAGTATTTCATATGTTCAACCTACACGATTACGTTTCTTTTTTCTCCTTTTTTCCAGGCCGTAAAGTTTTTTAAGGCCTCAGAAACTAGTCGTTCTCTAGCCTCTCTAGTGGCCCAAGCCAGGTGAGGAGTTATCGTCACGTTATTACAATTTAGAAGTGGGTTGTCTGGTGTTGGCGGCTCAACAGAAAGAACATCCAAGTAGGCATGAGCAATTTGTTCTTTGTTGAGGGCCGAGGTCAGAGCTTCCTCATTTACTAGTGGCCCTCGTGCAGTGTTGATCAGAATTGCCCCTGACTTCATTTTTGCGAGATTACTGGCATCAATCAGTCCTTCTGTCTCTGGTGTTAGAGGACAGTGGAGAGAAATAATATCGGCTGAATAAAATATTTCATCAAGTGAGGTTCTTTGATCTGGGTAGCATCTGCCGGGTAGAGCAGCTTTCAATACCTTAAGTCCAAAAGCTTCGCCTATTTTCGCAACCTGCTGTCCTATTTCTCCATAGCCAATAATGGCAAGGTTTTTACCGTTTAGCTCTCGCGTTGGAATTTTTTGCAATGAAAAGAACTTGCTCTGCTGATATTCTTTTAGCAGTTCATTTGAGGAATTTTCTTCGATTGCTGTGTATTGTTTTAGAATATAGGAAAATACTAATTGGGCCACGGAGTCAGTTGAGTAACCGGGCACATTCGTTACAGTAACTCCGTGTTTTTTTGCTGCCTCAAGATCTATATTATTTACACCAGTGGCAGTAACCCCCACGTATTTTAATCCGGGGCATGCTTTTAAGAGCTCTTGGTCAACTACAACCTTGTTGGTAAGAATCGCCTCAGCTGAGCCAATCCGTTCTACTCGGTCTTCTGAGCTGGTAAATTCAAATCTTTGAAACTCCCCGATATCGGAAAATCCAGAAAACTCCAGTCCATCGAAGTCAGTAACATGGGTGTCGAGGGCTATTATTTGGGACATAGTGTTAAAATTTGATTACCTACTTTTTTAAATTGAGCATTAGACACTCTATTATTCGAGCAACTGGTGTTCTAAGTCAATATTTCAAGGTAGACGGGCTTTTGCACTAACTTTGGACGAATTAAGTAAGCTCAAATAGACAGAGACCCTGTCAAAAAAAATAAAGTTGAGCCATCCTTGGCTCAACAAATAACAATCCTTGTAAAAACATCTGAGACCTTTTTTAACTACAGGTCTTTCACTTTTATTTCGAGCTCCGTCGGAGCAGGGTCACGGATGTCGGTATTGTTGAATCCTGTGGGAGTTACTTCGCTACCCTCTGGTTCAATGATCAACAACTCTACCGTTTCACCTTTTTCGGTTAGCACGACCTCAGGGCTGAGTTCTACTGGTACCAGAAAATACTTCTCCTGGTTTTCCAACATCATAACTCTGAACCCGTCGTATGGTAGTGCAATCCGCTCGACGACACCTATAACCTCAGTCTCGTCAATCAGCCCCTCGTGCAGCGCTGCCCTATTAGCAAAGGTTCGCTGCTGCTGCACAAAATCAAACTTCGTTTTGTGCAAAGTTTCACCGATACCACTAACTTCTCGGTTAAGCTGGGAAACAATACCACGGAGCGCTGCTGTTCCTGACTGGTCTTTCAGGACACCCAAAAAAATCGGAGTGCCGTTAAGGTTATGTAGAACTACCTGGGGGCAATCATATCCTTTTTCCTGCACACGACCTTCCAGGATTCTGCAAGCAGCTGTCTCAGTGATGCCCTCTCTGGGATAGAATTTTCCCTTCAAGGTGCGCTGATCCATTACCAAAATGCCACTGGTGGCTTGGGTATTCTCGCTGGACTTGAACTGGATGCCCGTATAGAGACCCATGCTGCCATCAGCCATAGGCACCACTGTCATGCCTGGAGTTGAGGTCAGTACTTCAAGACCTGTCACGTTGGCATTCCACCAGCTTGGCTTTACGTATTTACCCCATTCGTCGATTCGGTCGATGACCGTACTGACAGGGGCAATGCGGTTGATCCAAGACGGCAACTCTTCAGCAGACATTGCTTCGAGTTTTCCTGTCTCTAGTTCAGCTAGCACATATTTTACTGGCATCGTGCCTCCAAATCCGATTTGCGGCTTCATCAGCGGTACCAAATGGTAAGGCTTACCTTCAGGCGAGATCTGAAACAGAGGATCTGCCTGAGCATAGTTAGAGTAGCCACCAGTGTAGACAGCCCTCTCAAGCTTTGCACTGAAACATGAATTTTCAGCGAGAACCATAGGACGATCCGTTATCAGATCTCGGGCCATTCGGTTAGACTGACTTACTACAGCATAGCCTGGAACTGGCTTGCCAGTAAGGCAGGGCCATAAGCGCTTATGTTCAAGCGGCATAACCCAGACCAGCTCGCCGTCTCGCATTGTAGAGCGGGCAGTACCAATTTCAAACTGCGTACCAATACCCTTCATATTGGCGCTACCCAGAAGCTCTTGCGCACTCTTTCTGGCGCTTTCTTCGTCAACTTCGCGGGGTTTAGCCGGGTCTGTTAATGAAACTGACAGAGCATTGGGGTCCGAGACCTCCTCTATATCGAGCAGATTTCGGTAACGAGTTGCGTTGTCAGGACGCAACATCGTAGTGCTAGTAACGAAGGGCACTACAAGCATGGCAACCAGAGATAGAGCGATAACTCCAGTGGTTAATCCGGATGTGCTCTTTTTCGAATAAAACACTGCAAAAAAGATCACTACCGCACAGATCAGGAAGTTTGTGAACATAAACCAAGGTGCTAGTGGTGGTAGAGCGAAGTACGCAAACACCGAAAGCACTAGGCCGATCAGGAAAGGAAAAGCAAAATTTCCTTGCCCCCTGATCACACGAAACAACAGCCCCACGCCGACGGCTAGGGCAAACCAGAACAAAAATTGCATTACGTTCTCCAAATGTGAGTGTGTAGTGATAAAACCCTTTGAAAAGGGCCTCATCTATTTAAGTTTACTTTTATATATCTACCCAACCCGACATCTCAGAGAACTTGGCACGGCAGAATCCAGGGACCTGAAGTCCGCATGCTCTAGAAAGGTTAAGGGGATCCAAGGTCCCAAGTAAGAAGGGTCTCTACTGAATTTGTTACTGCGATCAGGGATTGGACATAGGGGGAAGGGCTTAGCGAGCCCCCAAGACCTAAAAATTGAAAGTGTGAGAACATTGTCGTAGGCTCTTTGTTCAGTTGAACTTCGGTGATGAGATAAGAAGGACGGGTGCTAGACTATGAAAACCAAAGCTGCAGTTGCATACGAAGTAGGAGCGCCTCTTCAAATTGAGGAAGTTGATCTTGAAGGACCCAAGGAGGGAGAGGTTCTTGTCGAATTAAAAGCAACTGGAATTTGTCATACCGATGCCTTTACTCTTTCTGGTGAAGATCCAGAAGGAGCCTTTCCTGCGATTCTTGGTCATGAAGGGGCCGGCATAGTTCAGGAAGTAGGTCCTGGAGTTAAATCTTTAAAAAAAGGCGATCACGTAATTCCCCTTTACACTCCAGAATGTGGGGAGTGTAAATTTTGTCTTAACCCTAAGACAAACCTATGTCAGAAAATAAGAGCTACTCAGGGTCAGGGACTGATGCCAGATGGGACATCTAGATTTTCAAAGAATGGAAAGCCAATTCTGCACTATATGGGCTGTTCAACTTTCTCAAACTTTACGGTGCTTCCCGAGATTTCTCTGGCGACCGTTAACCCAGAGGCTCCATTTGAGAAGATTTGCTACATCGGTTGCGGTGTAACCACGGGCATCGGTGCAGTAGTTTTTGATGCTAAGGTTGAAGCAGGATCAACTGTCGCTGTATTCGGTTTAGGTGGCATTGGTTTGAACGTAATTCAGGGGGCTAAGATGGTTGATGCTTCCAGAATTATTGGGATTGATGTGAATGAAGGGAAGAGAGAGCTGGCTGAAAAGTTTGGGATGACTGATTTCATCAACCCGTCTAAGACCGACAATGTGGTTGAGGCAATAGTTGAGATAACCAAAGGGGGAGTGGATTATTCCTTTGAATGTATCGGGAATGTTGAGGTGATGAGACAGGCTTTGGAGTGTTGCCATAAAGGCTGGGGAGAAAGTGTTATAATTGGTGTTGCCGGTAGCGGAAAGGAAATTTCAACAAGGCCTTTTCAGCTTGTAACTGGTCGAGTATGGCGAGGAACAGCTTTTGGAGGAGCCAGGGGCAGGACAGATGTTCCGAAAATAGTTGACTGGTATATGGATGGGAAAATTAATATCGATGATCTGATTTCGCACACCATGCCACTTGAGGAGATTAACTCTGCGTTTGATTTAATGCATCAAGGGAAGTCCATAAGAAGCGTAGTGCTTTATTAGGTGAACGTTTGGATATAGAGAAAAAATATTTTTGCCATGGTGGAGAGCTTCTTTACTGTAGGCATGACAGTGAAGAAACTGGCACGGAGATGAAGTTCAGTCTGTTTTTACCGCCAGGGAAAACTGAGCAGACCAGTTACCTGGTTTTTCTTTCAGGCCTTACTTGCACGGCAGATAATTTCACCACTAAGGCGAATGCCTATGCCAAGGCAGCTGAAACGGGCCTAGCAATACTGGCTCCGGACACTTCGCCAAGAGGAGAGGGAGTGGCAGATGGTGAAGGTTACGATATAGGTCAGGGTGCAGGTTTTTATCTTGATGCCATCCAAGATCCTTGGAGCAAAAATTTCCGCATGGAGAGTTATATTTTGAAAGAATTGACTCCTCAAGTTGAGAGTCACTTTTCTCTGGCTTCAAAACGATCAATAACAGGACACTCTATGGGTGGGCATGGAGCTTTGACACTTTTTTTGAAAAATAAAGACTATTTTTCTTCTTGCTCAGCTTTTGCGCCAATTGTTGCGCCAACCCAAATTCCTTGGGGGCAAAAAGCTTTTGAAGCCTACCTAGGAGATAACCAAGAAACATGGAAGCATTACGACTCATGTGAATTGGTTAAAGCTGATGATTCGGCTAGTTCAAACACTGAGATTTTAATTGATCAGGGTCTAGGGGATGATTTCATCAACGATCAGCTTAAGCCTGAACTATTTAGAGAGGCTTGCAAAGAGTCTGGACAGAAGCTCACCTTGCGTCTTCACGAAGGTTACGATCATTCTTATTTCTTCATTCAGTCATTTATCGATGACCATATTGAATGGCATGCTCGGCATTTGAGTTAGATACTTTAAGATCTAGTGAATAAGAAATGGGCAATGATTTTCAAAATGGGGCGCAAGCAGACGATCTTAGGGAAAAAGACTTTAACAACAAGAAGATTTTTTCTTTTCGTATTTTGTTTCTCGGAGTCTTGCTTGTTTTACTGCCCTGGATATTGAATTGGAGCGGTGTTTTTACTCCTAGTGATATGTATAAACTAATACCAAAAAG
>CALIEE010000251.1 GCA_938022485.1 uncultured bacterium
TGTTGATAACTTAGCAGTCATAGCTGAAAGGGTATGGGAGCCCTGTCAACGAAAACAGGATGGCTACTATGTATTTCTTGAAACCCAAAGAAGACCAAAGCCAGCAATTGATAGAGCCGCTGCCATTAGAAGGAAAACCCAAACTGGTATTTTAGTTTGGCTTGCAACAGCTTTCCCTTCTTCCGCTGTTTCCGTCCCTTCACTAACTAAAGGCTCAGATTGCCCATCCTGTATCGAAGCCTTTCCAAGCATTGCACGAGCATCAGCCTGATCCGCTGCTTTTGCTTCTTCGGCCAGAGTTTTTGCAAGCTCCTCCTCTACAGAAGCAACTTCATCACTTTTCTCTTCAAGAGCTTTTTCAGTTTCAGAAATAGTGTCTTCCGCTTCTTCAAGAGCCTTGGCCAATTTATCATCAGCCTCAACTCTAGCTTCCGCACCAGCCTCTTTCTTTTCCTCAGCCATCTCGGCAGCAGCAGACTCTTCTACAGATTCTTCTACCTTAGCCATTTCAGTTTCGGCAGGAGCCTCTTCCGAATCAGTAGCTTCAGACTCTGATTCTTCTTCCTCAGAACCTACTCCTAGGAGGCTTTTAACTTTTGAAAGCGCTGACGATGCGGTGTTTTTTCCAGATTCAACAGTTTCAGCAGCCACTTCCTTTGCTTTACCTAAAGCAGGCTTTCGATCGAAAGAACCAATCTGGCTTTTTTCTGAGCTTGCGAATTGAGAAGCATCATCTAAACCTGCCGTCTGAGTAGTCTCTTCAACCTTAGCAACAATTTTGTCCGCGGAATGCTTAACTTGGCCGTTTGTTGCCGTAGCCGTACCAATGGACTTTCTTTGCTCTTCTATTTTTTCTAGCTCTCTCGTGATTTCATCAAGATCTGGATCACCAGCTAAGTCTCTTCTACTGAGCCTAGTCGCCTCAGCAGTCCTAGATAGGCGAGTGCTTGTCTCTTGGGCAACTTCAAGCTCTTGAGCATTATTATCTGAACGGAAACCAGACTCGATACGATTAACCAACGCACAAGCATTACAGGTAAGTATTATAGAGAGAATAAAGGTAAACTTCAGAACAAATTCGGATTTAAAGGAAGACATCTTTTTTGTACTCCATGGCCACAAGACGAAACATATGTTTGCAGCATTTCAAAACAAACAAAACGAACAATTTACTTCATCCAAAAAGTCTGAAAAGTGCAATGTCCGTGTCATATTTGAAAAGCGACCACCACAAGGGCTCGTCACTCCCAAACTGGGCCGAGGGTATTATTAGATGGTATTTTTGTCAACTATTCAGGCCCGGAAAAGCCTTAATCCAGAGAAATAATCGAATATCACTCAGGCCACCATAAGCTCCTCATAGAGCTCACCGTAAGCTGCTACAGTTTCTGAAATATTGAAGTTTTTCTCGATTCGGCTCCTTGCTTGATTACTATGGGCCAACAAAAGCTGCTCATCATCTAAATATTTCTTTACGTTTTCAGCGATAATCTCTGGTTTTCCAGGAGCAATGACAAAGCCTGAACGGCCATTTTCCACGATCTCAGGCATCCCGCCAATTCGAGTGACTATCGCTGGCAGTCCTTGAGCCATCGCCTCTATTACACCCTTAGGCAAGCCCTCTCTCTTCGTCGATGGCATAACAAAAACATCCCCCGCAGCTCCGTAACGCCAAGCATCAACTTTAAAACCGACACAATGAATTCTTGAAGAACAGGAGTGATTATCAAGAAGTCGTTCTAAAGCCTTATCTTTTATACTCCCGACTAGCAGCAAATGAACATGGTCTGGTAAAAACTCCAGGGCTCTGACAAGATCAGAAATTCCCTTCCTCGGGCGAATATTACAAACACAGCTTAATAAAAAACTGTCTTCGGGAATTCCCAACTCACTTTTAGAAACTACTTTAGTTGGATCATACCAAGTAACTTTATGTCCCTTGTGAATGGTTTTAGTCTTTCCCCTTAAAACTCTAAATTTAGTCAAATAAACTTCGATCGCGTGACAGACACACACGGCTTTATTCAAACTAGGGTGTAAAAAAGTTATCCAGCTTCCAGGATCAAATAAGCTAAGATTGCCGACAATACCACGATAGCCAATGCTCTTTACACCCAAGCCGGTACCTGCAATCAGGGAATTGGACAACGCTACTTTGGAGAAACAATGCACTATGTCAATTTTGTCAGAACGCATTATGTCTCTGATAAACGAAACGGCCTTGAAATCTACTCTCGATTTGAACTTCAGAGTATCCACAGAAATTCCGGCGGAACGGTATTCCTCGACATAACGACTGCTAGGATCAATGACCACTCTTAGATCAACACCTTGTCCAAAAAGTGAAAGTATCAGCCTACTCTCAGGCAAATCGTTGTCTGAAACAACACACAAGACTTTCATTTGGGTTACATCCTCGTCTAAAGCGAACATCAATCACTATATCTGCCCCCTTGCCTACAACGAATAGACTAGAGTAAGAGAGCTGAGGGGAATCTAGCATAATCTTAGATTTCTAGAATACCCCGCGGAGAATTCAATCTTAAAGCTTTTCTATGAACGGACTAGTACTTTCAGGGGGTGGGGCCAGGGCGGCCTATCAGATAGGTGCTTTAAAAGCTCTTTTTCAATTGCTTCCTGAGGAGCAAAAGGACTTCAAACTAATATTTGGAAGCTCTATTGGAGCCGTCAATGGAGCTTTGATCGCCGCGGGGCTTCGAGAAAGTCCGGAGCAAGCTATTTCCGCTATTGAGGAACTGTGGAGGGAGAGAACTTTTTCTAATTCTTTCGCGGGAACATTCTCAATGGCCTTTGTTCGTTCCTTGCGAGTTGGATTTTTACAATACCTTCGGCCCGGACCAGGTCCTACTTCAACAGCCATATTCGACCCAAGTCCCCTGTCTAGAAGAATTGACGAGCTACTTTACGACTTTGGTGGGGCAAGTGTAGATAACCATCCAGCGGGCCTAACTTCGTTGGGAGTAATGGCCACAGAAGAAGGATCCACTAGAAAAAGCGTCCTAATTATAAACTCCACATTACCAGACTCTGAAGTCAACCTAAGTGGCAGCAGATTTAATATTCATAGAGTTAACCATCTTTCAGCTGCTCATCTTTTAGCCTCGGCTGCATTACCTTTCGTCCTACCTCCCGTTAAACTCGACACTGATGAAAAAAATATCGTTTTGGTTGACGGGGGTATCGCTAACAACCTCCCAGTGGATCCGGCTGTCAGGTTTGGAGCTAGGAGAGTAATTCTAATCGATACCTCCGGAAAAAAATGGTGGCATGACTTTCATGGTCGCCCCTACTACACTGCTGAATCTTGGGCTATTGATCCAACTCCAGGTAGTAGCTGCGCCTTACCTAAGGACTTCATGGAAATAGTCAGTCCCAATTCCTTTGGTAAAATACTCAAAAATAGTATAGGCTCCTCGACGAAAGACTTCATGAGGGCGCTAGGGCCGATTTGGCCTGTTTATCGATTCCTCAATAACAGAATGGGCGAAGAATGTGCCCTGGAAACTATATCCTACACGGTTTTGCACAAACCGTATATCGCGGCTTTGATAGATCTTGGATTCGAAGAAACAAAAAGAAGTTACGAAACTTGTAAAGACGAATAGCCAACCCGAGTCTGAAAAGCCTGAGTCCAAAGAGGCTGAGCCTGCGACGAACCTTTTCCATCCCGAAGACTTTCCCAACCCTTTTTCTGTAGACCCCGAAAAACTTCCCATACCAGACAAGTTAAAGCCTGCGTTTCGTTTCATTTTTCCAGCAATCAAAAGACTACTTGGCCTTTCACAACTAGAGAAAGGTTATGATGAAATGCCTCCCTGGAATGGTCCAACTGAATTCTTCAAGACAACCTTGGAACATCTTGGAGTCAGCTATGAGCTATTTCCAACGGCCAGCATTAAACTGCCCAAAGACCGCCCGTTAATTATTGTATCAAACCATCCCTTCGGAGCCTTAGAAGCTCTTGTTATGTACGAGGTCATTCGCAAAGAACGGCCGGATTTGAAGTTTCTTGCTAATTTCATGTTGGGAAGGCTGAAGCCCGCCAAAGATCTGTTCATACTTGTCGATCCTTTTGAAAGAGAGAAGGCTAAAAAAGACAACGTCAATCCAATGAGAGAAGCTCTTTCTTGGTTAAAGAACGACCACGTATTAATTACTTTCCCCTCTGGAACGGTGTCTCATTTTCATCCCAGCTCGAGGGAAGTTCAAGATCCCGTCTGGAATACTAATATCGCTAGACTCGTCAAAAAAACTGGCGCCACAGTTGTCCCTTGCTTCATTCATGGAAGAAACAGTCTAGCATTTCAACTCGCAGGTCTAATCCACCCAATACTGAGAACTATACTTTTGCCAAGGCAACTGCTGAACAAAAAGAATAAGACTATTGCTATCCAAATCGGAAAGCCTATTGTTGCTGAAAAGCTAAAACGTTTTGAAAGTAACAGAGAGCTGACAGATTATCTAAGGATGCGCTGTTACCTTCAGAAAAACAGTCCGATTAAAGTCCATGAAGTAAACAAGAGGACTAAAAGTCCTATTTCCGAATTTACTTCTGAAATCATTGATCCAGTCGCACCTAATCTGCTTGAACAAGATTTTTTCGCAATCGCTGATGAAAAAATACTTATCGAAAGAAATGATCTTGCAGTTGCTATAACCACGATGGCTGAATCACCTAACCTCCTACAAGAGGTAGGGAGACTCAGAGAAATTACCTTTAGAGACGTTGGCGAAGGAACGGGAACTGAATGCGATCTCGATTTCTTTGACAGTTATTATAAGCATCTAATTTGTTGGGACAGAAAAGCGAAAAAAGTTGTTGGAGCTTATCGTGTAGTGAAAACCGACGAGGCGATAGCTTCCTACGGCCCGAAAGGGCTCTACACCAACACTCTGTTTCACTACAACGAAGACCTACTAAAAGAACTCGGACCTAGCCTTGAAGTTGGCCGATCTTTCGTTGCTCAAGAGTATCAACGCACCCTATGGCCTCTTATGCTACTACTGAAAGGTCTTTCCAATTTTGTAGCACTGAATCCCAATTACAAAACTATGTTTGGACCCGTAAGCGTTAGCGGCTCCTTCACTGGCGTATCAAGACATCTTCTGGAACTATTTCTCAGGGAAAACAACTTCCAACCTCTTCTAGCTCAACATGTCCGACCTCGAACCTCATCTGAGCCAGAACGGGTTCTGGGAATTGATCAAGAGTTTTTCTCGAAGACCGTTAAAGATATTTCTGAAGTGTCTGAGTTGATCCAAGATATAGAACTCAAGGAAATGGGGGTTCCTGTTCTCTTAAAAGAATACACCAAGCTAGGCGGAAAAATCATTGGCTTTAATGTAGACCATGATTTCAACGGAGCACTTGACGGTTTGATCGTCGTAGATTTCAGTAAAGCCGACAGAAGACTGCTAAATAAATATTTAGGAGAATTCGAAGCTGCTAAGTTTCTTAAATACCATCAATGCAAAGAATAAACTTCTTCAACTATTCTTTACATTGCCAAACGTATTCAGAAGTTACCTGATACTTGTTATCTGATTTATTTCTAGCATGCCCACAAACTGCTGAAACTTTAGCTAGGTAGTTACTTGCCTCCTTATCCTCAAGAATTACCGAGTAAGAGGGACTACACTTACCAGGGCAAAGCCGGTAGAGTTTCTTTCCAGCCTGGCCTTTACCTTGAGATAAATCAGCAAACCATTTCCCAAACTCATCTTTGTTGGAAAACTCTGGTGAGACAAACTGCAAAGGGGAGCTGGTTGTTTGATCTAAATATTTTTGACAGTCTTCCTTTTCCGAATAGTCGGACAATCTTGAGGTAGGTGCGACGTCAATTCTCTTTTTAGCATTAGAACATTTTGCTCCGCAGCCCTCTGGTTTGGCCGAGGCAAAACTCTTGAAAGACTTATCCACGACTTGCATCACTATAGCGTTTAGTGAGTTCTTGCTGCCCCAAAAATTCCCTAAGGCACCAGCCTCAGCTTCTCTTTTCTCTATCTCAATCGAAAACTCAGAGTTCTTACACTGAGCAAGAGCGGTTTCTTCCATACAAAAAAAGAAAATTAAGGAGCTAAGTAAGAGAATATTTTTCATCAGACAATCCTTCTGTAATTCTTTAGCTAGATTAAACTGGAGATCCTCGCTAACCTGCCTAGCATGTCAGACGAAAAGCGACCATTCAAAATTCTTGGAATTCAACAAATTGCCATAGGCTCCAAATCCAAGACTTCTCTTGAGAATATTTTTTGCCATATTCTAGGTCTAAAAGTAGAAGGGAGCTATCGTTCCGAAAAAGAGAATGTAGACGAAACTATTTGCTCTGTTGGGGATGGATTCGCGACCGTAGAAATTGATTTAATGGAACCAATTGACTCCAATAAAAAGCCTCGTCCCGACCAGCCAGCTCTTAATCACATAGGCTTTTGGGTCGACAACCTTGAAGCAGCGTACAACTGGTTGGAAGAAAAAGGTGTGCGCATGGCTCCAGGAGGGATTCGAAAAGGAGCCGCTGGGCATTCTGTATTCTTTACCCACCCAAGGGGTAATGAAGAGTTTCCAATTGGAACTGAAGTTCTTCTTGAGTTTGTTCAATTTCCTCAAAAAACCTAGAGATCTCAGATTTAGCATTTACCTTTTCGGGTGATTAGGTAGTATGCGGTTCCTAAGCCCAGTAGATTATCTAACCCAGGAAATATACCAAATACTATGGACCACAAAAGAATCTATAACTTCAGTGCAGGACCTGCTGTCCTTCCAGTTAAAGTAGTTGAGAAAGTTAGAGATAATCTCTTAAATTTCGATGGTTGCGGAATGGGTGTAATGGAACTCTCTCACCGAGGACCTCAGTTTAAGCAAATCATTGAAGACTGCGAAGCTAACCTTAGAGAGCTTCTTAGCATCGGAAGCGACTATGCCGTAGTCTTCACTACCGGTGGAGCAACAAATCAATTTTCAATGGTTCCTATGAATCTAGCGAAAGCCGATGGCGGCGCAGCTAGTTATGTCGTGACTGGAAGCTGGTCCAAAAAAGCCTTAGCAGAGGCTAAGCGTTTTACTGAAACTCAAGTAGCTGGAACTTCCGAAGACAAAAACTTCAGCTACCTGCCTAAGAATTTGGACATCCCTCAAAACGCTTCCTATGTTCATTTTACTAGCAACAACACAATTTTTGGGACTCAATACCAAAATGAACCCGAAGCCGGAGGCAATGCTCTAGTTTGCGATGCCTCTTCCGACTTTCTTCATAAAAAACTAGACGTTAGTAAATACGGTCTAATATATGCAGGTGCTCAAAAAAACCTAGGGCCTGCTGGAGTAACAATTGCAATAATTAGAAAAGATTTATTGGAGAGAGCACCCGACAGCCTGCCAAAAATGTTGGACTACAGAACCTATGTAGAAGGAGCCTCTCTTTCAAATACGCCACCAGCTTTCCCAATTTATGTGGTTGGAGAAGTTCTAAAATGGCTTAAAGACCAAGGTGGTCTAGACAAAATGGAAGCTAGGAATAGAGAAAAAGCGGCTATTCTATACGATTATATTGACGGTAACGATTTCTATGCTGGCACTGCTGAAAAAGAGTCTCGCTCTGTTATGAATGTTTGCTTCCGACTTAAGGACGAAAACTTAGAAGCTGAATTTATTAAAGTAGCCGGAGAGTCTGGCTTCAATGGCCTAAAGGGTCACAGAAGTGTCGGTGGTGTTCGAGCCAGTATTTATAACGCCTTCCCGAAAGAAGGGGTTGAAGAGCTTGTAAAATTCATGGGGCAGTTTGCAGAGGCTCACAGCTAAAATGTTTGCCTAGTCGCAGCCGTGTTAGTTCTTGATTTTGATGGAGTTTTACTTAATTCCCTCGATGATGTAGTTCTCACCGGCTATAATGCTGCTACTGGTGAAACTCTTGAGCACTTAAGTGAGCTCCCAAAAAAGTACGTAGAATTGCTTCGGCTAAACCGTTTCCACTGTCAACCTGCGGGAGACTTTATTCTATTAGCTAGAGCTCTGCTTGAAGGAAAAAGACCTTTAAACGATCGCCTTTTTTCAAAAGAAGAATATCTATCAATTGTAGAAAGGGAGAAAGCAAGCCTAAAAGGCAGAACTAAAGATTTCTTCGAAGCTCGGCAGCGTTTAATCGAAAAAGACGAATCACTTTGGCTGGCACTAAATTCTGTATATCAACCCCTTTGGAACGAAGCGGTAAAGAAAGCCTCCAAACTCTTGCTGCTAACCAACAAAAACAGCGACTCTGTTTTGCGATCATGCAAACATTCTGGTCTTTTTATTAATCCTAGTAATATTTACTCAGGGGATGGTGGAGTTAGCAAACAAGAAAATCTAGCTAAAATACTAAATCGCTTTTCGGTTAAGAAAATCGAGTTCATAGATGACTCGATTAAAAACCTGATAGAACTTGAGCAATTTGCTAAGGAGAACCTCAATATTCAGTTTAGCGCTATGCTCGCCAATTGGGGCTTTACAGCCGAAACTGACGCCCGAGATGCTTTAGAGAAGGGCTTTCAAGTAAGGGAGCTAGAAGAATTCTCCCTCTACTTTAAAGAGAGTCCTCTCTCTCCCTAAGTCAAAAAAGTCTAGTAAAGAGCTCTAGTCTTAATTGACATTGGAAGAGCCTTTATTTTCTCTGAAAGATCCTTCGACTTGTCAGGAGCAACGTCCATTACCAAGTAACCTATGTCACCTCTGGTGTTTAGATATTGACTATCAATATTGACGGAAAGTTCGCTACAGAGCTTTGTTATTTCTCCCAAGACACCAGGAACATTCTGGTGAATATTTAAAATCCGGCTTGAATCTGGGTAAGCTGGTAAAAGAACTTGTGGGAAATTAACAGACCCATGAGACTGTCCAGTGTTCACGTACTTACTCAAAGTAGAGGCAACTTCAATACCGATATTCTTCTGAGCTTCCTCAGTACTTCCCCCGACATGAGGAGTCAGAAAAGCATTCTTTACTCCTTTAAGCTCAGGCGAAAAATCTTCGCTGCCAGTCCTGGGTTCAGTCGGATAAACATCCAACATTGCACCTGCAGTATGGCCAGACTCGATAGACTCTTTCAAAGCTGTAACGTCAACAAGACTTCCACGACTAAGGTTAAGCACGTAGCTACCATTTTTCATCTTAGCCAACTCTTCTTTACCAATCAGGCTTTTTCCGCCTGGCTGTGCAGGAACATGAAGAGAAACAAAGTCAGCCTCTTTTAGAACAGCGTCCATGGACTCAACTTGCCTGGAGTTACCAAGTGGCAAACGAGCCATCATATCACTAAAGATTACTCGCAAGCCTAGGGCTTCAGCTAAAAGACCCACCTGCTGACCTATATGACCATAACCTACAATTCCAAGCACCTTGTCACGAACTTCAAAAGAGCCGACTGCAGACTTTTCCCAGCGACCGTTATGGAGATTGGTATTACAGTCACCTAGCCTTCTGGCCAAAGTCATCACCCCTGCCACAGCCAATTCAGCAACACTTCTGGTGCTAGCAAAAGGAGCATTAAAAACAGGAACACCAGCGGCAAGAGCAGCATCTTTGGCCACCTGGTTCGTACCGACCCCAAAACATCCAATCGCTAGTAGTTTACCGGCTTTCTCGATGTGAGCTTCATTGACTTTCGTTTTAGAACGGATACAAAGAATATGGACATCTTGAATCTGCTCCATCAACTCTTCTTCACTTAGAGACTTAGGAACTTCACTGACAGAGTAGCCAGCGTCCTTGAAAACTTGGACTGCACTTTGGTTAATTTTCTCTAAAACTAAGACTTTAATACTACTAGCTGGAAAAGCTTCTGGATTGGACATGTAAATAATAAACAGTTTTGGATTAACAAATTATTTCTACTCGGGGCTAGAAATTATTAGAACTCTCCCCTTCTAATTTACGGGCCCTACTTAGCTGTCTACCTGTTTTTTTGCAACTTTTTAGGACAATTTAGCAGGTGTGCTCTTTATGGCGCTTGTAGCCAAAGTTTTCTGGTACAGCTTAGTAGAGTGATAGCCAAAATCTGGCTTATCACCTCACAAACCCAGAAGATCTAGGACGGCAGCACCAACATCTCGGTTTTCTCCCTCATACGGGTACTGATGAATAAAGAGCACTGGGTTAAAGTTAGCCTCGATCACTGCATGGTTTGAAAAATGAGGCTTCTCAGAAGGATCTTTTATCATCATATCGACTCCAGTGATTTCACTTCCAACAGCAGAGGCGGCTTTTTCGGCAATTTCGAAATAGGCCTGATTAACCTTATCAGTAAAATCAATAGAATCTCCTCCTGTGCTAATATTCGAGTTCGCACGCAAGAATACCTGCTCTCCATTATCCGGCACATGACTCCAATCAAAACCTTGGTCTTTAAGAAACCTAGTTTCCACCTCCCCAGTGTCGATTAACTCAAGAGGCCTTTTGTGGCCTTTTCCACGTCGATGATCCAGATTTTTAATTTCCACTAGTTCTTTGAGCGTGTGCTTACCATCACCAACAACATTAGCGGGAACTCGATGGCATACTGCCAAAACCTTTCCACCAATCACTAGAAAACGGTATTCTTTTCCTTCGACCAAGCTTTCAATGATAATCGAGCTATCATGCTCAAAAGCAGCTCTTAAAGTACTCTCGAACTGAGTCTTTGAGAACGGGGCACTGAGTAAATTAACCCCAATACCAAAATTAGTTGTAACAGGTTTAATAACTATGTCTTGGCCATCAAAATTATCGAAGCTTTTAGACGCTTCTTCGAAACTCTCATAATGACCTCCCGCTGGAACTCTAACGCCTGCCTCCCCTAGCACCAGTTTCGTAACGACTTTGTTCTCCATAACCAAGTAGGTCATATAAGAGTCAAGTCGCGTCTTGGTAGCCTGCTGAATTAATTCCGATTTATCATCACTTTTAATTCTTATAAAATTGTTAGCTCTGTCTAGAACTTCTACCGAATGTCCTCGCTGAAGTGCTTCCTTGATAACTATTTGAGTGGACACCTCTAGGTCTTCATAACCAGCAACCTGAAACTCCAAAATATCGATTTCATTTTCAGTCATACGTCACTAGCTATCCCTAAAATTTCGAAAAAAAGGTGGTATCGGACAATCCAAACTCTCGCAAACTGCACGCAACAACTCTAGCTCTATCACAGTAACTCGCTCATCTAAATTAATGGAAGTTATTGCGGCATAAACCACTCGTTTCTTGATTCTTGGTGAAGCCAGAGCTAAGTCCGCTAAAGCTTGATCAAGAGACTTTAAACAAAGGCCTAAGTCTTGAAAATCTCTTTCACCTAGTTCCCCTAACTGGTTGATCGCTGCAAGGAAAGTTTTCAGTTTCAAAGCCTGCGTACTCTCTTCACTAGCAGAAGAATCATTGACTTGTTTGGTAGCGGCTGCGGAAAGAACAGACAAAACGGTTGCCGTCTGCCTTTTTATCGAAAAAAGCGAACGATATCTAACTCTCTTCGATATTCGGCCTTTGTATAATGGCTCCAAGCTTCTTAGCAAGATCACCTGCAGCACATAATCAAATACCGAAATATTCTTATCTAAACTTGCAATCTCTCGAACTATTTGACTGAAACCAAGATACTGAGATTGACTCAATTGCCTCAAACTAGACAAAGCAAGTTCGACAACCGGAAGTTTTAAAGCTGGCTCAAGTTGTCGAATATCTCCGATCAACCCAGAAATTTCTTTAGGCATTCCAAAAGGCAACCTCCGATTTATGACCAAAAGTTGCTTCCTCATAACTTCTGGATCCTGCTCATCAAGCAACAATGCAAAAACTAAAGAACAAGCTCCATGGGGTTCTGCTGCAGCTCTCTTCAACCTCGTTGGAATGGAATCAATAATCTGTTGAGAGAGAAGAACTTGCTCCCAACCCAAACTCCCCACTCGCTCTAACAATGGTTCGTCCATCGATTTGACAGGCTCGGCTCCAGAAAAACTACTGGCTAAAGATTTTTTTGGCGAAGAAGATCTGCCCTCCAAGGCAGGAAAATCACCATCAAATGATGGATCTATAGCCTTGATTCGAGCAACTAAAGGTGGATGAGTAGATAATAATCTTTGAAACCTGGGAACAATAGGAAGCGCAAAAAACATGTGACTTACTTCTTCAGCAGAAGGATTTTGCACTTTGGAGCTTTCAACAAAACCTCCAATCTTTTTTAACGCCCCCGAGATACCATCAGCGTTGCGGGTAAACTGAACAGCTGAAGCATCCGCTAAATATTCCCGTTGCCTAGATATCGCAGCCTTAATAACCGAGCTAACTAAATGGCCAAAATATCCAAGGACTGAAACCACCAACCCTAGTACTAAGAGATGTGGCATGCCACTGTCTCTTTCATCCCAACTTCGGCGCTGACTAACTCTGATTAAAAGCCTACCAAAAATACCAAGGGCAATCAGCCCAAATAAAACTCCCATCAGTCTTAAATTAAGCCTCATATCTCCGTTCAATATGTGGCTAAATTCATGGGCGATAACACCTTGTAGTTCATCTCGGGTAAGATGCTTCAAAGTTCCACGATTGACGCCAATCACGGCGTCTCTAGTAGTAAATCCTGCAGCAAAAGCGTTTATACCTTTTTCAAGTGGCAAATAGTAAACTGGGGGAACAGGCATACCTGATGCAATTGCCATCTCCTCAACAACATTGATAAGACGTTTCTCATCGACATCAGTGGTATCTGGATGAACTAGGACTCCACCAAGTCCTTCAGCAACTCTTTGCCCACCTCCTCGCAGAGTGAATATACGGTACAGACTGCTAAGAACAATCAACCCAGTGATGAAAGGAATTGTGACTATTAAAATATCCGGCTGGAAAAAAGCACCTGCTAATTCCTCAGCTCGATCGATCCTTACTGGCCCAGATCCAAAAAGTGTGAAGATAAAAACAACTGCTAGATAAACCGCTAGATTTATAAATACAAGACCAAGTAACAGACATGAGACAAGCCAAAAGGTATTGACCTTAGCTGCTTCTTGTTTTTGAAAAAAATCAGTTGCCATTAAGGCAGAGGCGACTACTGGCCTCGTTCCGGATTCTCGACTTCGAGAACTCCATCACCAGCTTCATCTAAACCGAGAAATGCTCTCATTTGTTTAATAAGCACATCATGATGCTCTTGATCGGCTAGGTTAAGACGATATTCATTGATGACCTTAATCATCATATCATCATTCCAGAGAGTCCAGGCCTCTAGCGAGACATTGTCCAATATCTCCTGTCCCAACTCCCCTTCGAAAGGAGCCTCTGCAAGGCCTGGAAGTTCCTTACCCAATTTCTTACAGTTAACCGTTCTATCTGACATGAAAATTTCCTCTAATTCAGTTTCTAAGAAGATAATAAGGAGATAATACTGGCAAGATTATCAAAAGAAACATTAAAATGACAGAAAGAGAAAGTCGGAAAATTAGCATATGAATATTAGAAAAATTGGCCTGGCTGGCTATAGCTTTGATAAGGGCGGAATTGTGAAGGGTAGCGCAGCCGGTCCTGACAGGATTAGAGGCAGAAATCTCTTGGACAGGCTTAGCCGCTTAGACCTGGATGTGACAGATTTCGGCAATGCTAAATCAGAGGGATCCGGCTCGATAGCCAAAGATAGTTTTACAGCTGAAGAAAGTGAGATTCTGGACGTAGCAGAAGTTCTTCAAGCCACCCAGAATATCAAATCTATTGTCTCTAATATCTTATCGGAAGAAAAATTTCCCTTAGTTCTTGGTGGTGACCATTCAATCTCAATCGGCAGCGTTGCAGCAGTTTCTGAGAAACGTCAGCAGGAAGGAAAAAAAACAGGACTAATTTGGATCGACACTCACAGTGATATTAATTTTCCTGCGACTAGTCCCAGCAAAAGGGCTTTTGGCATGTCAGTGGCCTTCCTTGCTGGATTAATTGATGGAAACTTCAAACCTGTAGCACCTATTCCTATGGAGAATATCGCCTTCATCGGACTTAGAGACGTTGACCCAGGTGAGCGTAAAATTATCAAAGAAAATGAAATTTCTGCTCATACAATCAAAGACATCGATCTAAATGGAATTCAAAAAACCGTAGAGCGGGCAATAGAGGTAGCTTCAAAATCCACTGATGGTTTTGTAGTGTCTTTTGATCTTGATGTCTGCGACCCTAGGATCGTTCCAGGCACTCAAACTCCAATTCGGGGTGGCCTAAATTTTAGGGAAGCACATCTAATAGTAGAATTACTTTACGAATCAAATCTCATGAAAAGTTTTGAGTTAGTGGAGTTGAATCCAGAACTAGACCAAGACAACATAACAGCGGACCTGGCTGTGTCGCTGATAGAATCAGCTCTCGGCAGTACCCTTCTCTAAGCCACAGCAACTGAAATCTACTTACCCCAGCCTGACTGACAGCTTAAAAATAAATTCTATAAAGATTACACTCGATTACCAGTAACCTTGTAAAGACTTAAAAATTAGCTAAACTCTACCCAAGAGGGGGGAACACTCAGTTCTCTTTTTAGGTTTTTGTGTGAATGATCAGTGTTATTTATAGTGACCATTCACATGCAGGAATTTAACATGCCTGACCGAAACCTCGAATTCTTGACACTGGTGGCTATAGCCTCCGCTGTTGTGACAGGAGGAGTTGCGCTGTATGGCTTAACTCTAGAGACAAAAAAGCTCTGGATGCAATTCAACTGAGTTCAATTACGCTAGCAATTCAGATAGTTTTTGGACTCTTCTGGCAACTAACTATCCAAATGGACCAGGAATCCAGAGAAGCCTTAACATGGGCCGAAAAACATGGTGTTTTGGTGCTAGCGGCAATCACCTCAAGTTTAAAAGCCATCCTAAGCTTGAAGATGATAGCTTGAAGACAATCTAGAAACACTGGAGGGCAACGAAGGTAAAAAAAGTGATACGACTGAGTATCCCCCTCCTTAAAAAAAACATAGTCAAAAAATAGCCTTGCTATTGATGGACTTAGTCCTGCCCTGATAAAACCTCTAAAATTTAGCAACTCAACCCTTTTTATTCTTTCGCTCCTGCTTAGCACTGAG
>CALIEE010000252.1 GCA_938022485.1 uncultured bacterium
GACTTTGCCTCTAACTTCAGCGTTTCCAGTCAACGGAATACTAAACTCCGCTCCATTAAAATCTCCTTTCATAGAAAGTTCTAGCTGAGTCTTGCTCTCGGATAGCTTCTTAGGTTTAGCCATAAACTCCATCTCCCAGGCTTGGCCTGATCGTTTCACAACTCCCTTCACCAAATAATCATCATGAGAAACTTGGCGAATTGACTCCGATTCAAATGTGGCTGGAGCAATTTTAAGATTAGCAATCAAGCCATTAACCAAAAGTAGTTTAGGATCGTTTGCTGGGTTTTTTAGAGTAAAGTTAGAAAGGTTCACAGTGAAGCTAATAGTAGACTTAGTAAAATCCTGCTTATCCAGAAAGATTCTAGCCTGGTAGTCCCTTAACTCACCTTTAAGAGAATTGTTAGCAGCTGAAAGATTGAACTCGATCTTGGAATCAAGCTTATTAACGACCTGCTCAACTGGAGTGGCAGCCGCAAATGCGACTAAGATAATAAGAAAAGATAACAAACGTTTCATGAGGCCTCTTAGGTTATATTTGTTTTTCATAGAAATAGACGATCAACTGGTGTCTGGGAAGCATTTGTATAAATTTCACCCTTTACATCTACCCTTCGCTAGCCGAAGGCAAAAAAAAAGCCCCTCAAGGAGGGGCTTTATAAACGTCGTAAGATCCGAGAAATTTACTGGCTGGCTTCCATCGCATCTTTTCGACTAAGCCTGATCTTGCCCTGCTTATCGATATCCAGCACTCGAACCATCACCTCTTCTCCCTCGTTAACAACGTCTGTTACTTTCTCAACACGCTTGTCTTCAAGCTGAGAAATATGAACTAGACCTTCTATTCCCGGAAGAATTTCAACAAAGGCACCAAAGTCTACGACTTTCTTCACTACTCCAGCATAGATTTTACCAATTTCAGCTTCTTCAGTTAGCCCTTCGATAATCTCCATTGCTCGCTTACAAGAAGCAGCATCGGAACTTGCTATGCTTACTGTTCCATCGTCTTCAACGTCGATCTTAACTCCTGTAGTCTCAACGATTGAACGAATAGTCTTACCACCTGGCCCGATAATATCTCTGATTTTATCAGGATTAATTTTCATCGTTTTAATCTGTGGAGCATATGGGCTCAGCTCTTCACGAGGTTTAGAAATGGCTTTCTCCATCTCAGAGATAATATGAGCTCTTCCCTCTCTAGCCTGTTCAAGAGCCTTTTCCATTGTTTCCTGAGAAAGACCTGTGCATTTGATATCCATTTGAAGAGCAGTAATACCTTCCTTACTTCCACA
This sequence comes from uncultured bacterium, assembly GCA_938022485.1. Taxonomy (GTDB): domain Bacteria; phylum Bdellovibrionota_C; class UBA2361; order SZUA-149; family CALKYB01; genus CALKYB01. The sequence goes on from CALIEE010000252.1 coordinate 1,293, forward strand.
AACTTTAAAGTCCATGTCTCCAAAATGGTCTTCATCACCCAGAATGTCAGTCAGGACGGCTACGTCTTCACCTTCTTTAATAAGACCCATGGCAACTCCACCCACTGTGTCTTTAACTGGCACACCCGCATCCATCATCGAAAGACTTCCTCCACAGACAGAAGCCATAGAACTCGAACCATTCGACTCGGTTACATCAGAAACGACCCGAATCACATAAGGGTATTTTTCTCCAGGAAGAATCTTTTCCACTGCTCGATGAGCCAAAGCACCATGACCTATTTCACGCCGAGCGGTTCCTCTCATCATCTTAACTTCTCCCGTACAATAGGGTGGAAAGTTATAGTGAAGCATAAAAGTTCTCTCTTCACTGGTCTTTTTCATCAAAGTTTCAATTCTTTGAGTGTCAGCAGAAGTACCTAATGTAGTTGTAACAATGGCCTGAGTTTCGCCACGAGTAAACAAAGCCGAACCATGAGCACGTGGAATAAGTCCTACCTCACACTCAATTGGCCTCACGTCTCTAAGACCTCGACCATCGATTCTAGTCTTCTTATTAATAATCATTTGGCGAGATTTCTTCTTAAGAAGTGAGCTAAGAATATCTCCAATCTCTCCTTCTTGATCAGGAAAAGATTCCGCAAGAGTTTCAAGAACCTCTGTCTTGATAGCCTTAACAGCAGCCTTTCGATCATGCTTGGAAGTGATCTCCAGAGAGCTCTCCATCTTACTACCTGCTAGCTCCTCAACTTTACTCTGGAGACTATGATCTTTTTCCTCTGGAACGAACTCCTCCTTCTCAACTCCCACCTTCGAACGAAGATCTTCTTGAAGGGCTATAATTTTCTTAATTTCCTCGTGCCCGTAGTTTAGAGCAGCCAATACTTCTGTATCTGGAACAAACTCAGCACCACCCTCAACCATTACTATTGAGTCTTTAGTACCAGCAACAATCATTTCGATGTCACTCTTCTCAAGCTCTTCTGGGCTCGGGTTGATTATATGCTTTCCATCAACTCTTCCTACTTTCACACCAGCAATTGGTCCAAGGAATGGAAGCTGGGAAATATGAAGAGCGGCACTGGCCCCACAAATTGCCAAAGTATATGGCTCGTTAACCTCGTCACATGACAAGACAGTACAAATGATTTGCACCTCGTTCATAAACCCGTCTGGAAACATAGGACGAATTGGTCTGTCAATTAGACGACAGGCTAAAATCTCATGCTCACCAGGACGACCTTCTCTTTTGAAAAATCCTCCCGGAATCTTTCCTGCCGCATAAGTTTTTTCTTGATACTCACAGACCATTGGGAAGAAACTCTGTCCTTCTCTTGGTTTGTCGGTACAAACCGTGCACATAACAACCGTGTCACCGGCTCGCACGATAACAGCCCCGGCAGCCTGCTTGGCAACCCAGCCACTTTCAAACGAAAGCTCGCTTCCATGAAAATCTTGTTTAACTATTACTCTACTGTTCTCACTGGTTTTAACAGTCATCGAACTATTCCTTATATTTGTGAATGAAACTTGATAAGATTATCAATACTTAGTTTTAAAAACAGCTTAAGCTCAGTCCACCTCCTCCTCCAGCTTTGCTTACAAAACTAGAAGGTCGAACTAATAGCTCAAACAAAAACTACTTCCTGATTCCGAGATCGGCGATCAAGGTTCGGTACTGCTGGACGTCTTTTCTTTTAATATAGTCCAACAAACGTCTTCTCTGACCAACAAGCTTTAACAGTCCACGACGTGAGTGGTGGTCTTTCTTGTTGTTCTTGAAGTGGTCTTGTAGATAGTTGAGTCTTGAAGTGATGTGGGCAACCTGCGCTGAGGCAGACCCTGTATCGTTTTCGCTAATGCCGTGCTTTGCGAATATTTCTTTTCTGTCCTGGTTTGATAGAACCATTCTTACCTCGTTTTCCTTATTTCTTCCGGCTTCCTACTCTGGACCAATACCAACTTGGCCTACCGGATATGCTACACAATAATTTCACGTTTCCACGTTTCAGGGCCGTTTAAACTAAAAAACCGCAGAAAAATCAAGTATACTTTGCGTTCTTCGGGTTGAATTGCCGAGTCTAAAACAACAGTTCAAAGGCACCAAAAACGGGACTATGATTGGACAGGAAACCTAACGAAAGATTACAGACTAGTTTGCTGAGCAAATACTGCCCTAACCTTCCAATCAGAGCCTCGTATCTCCTTTCGTTCGATTATGGCGGTTAGCTCTCCACCGGGAGTCATAATGGCAGCAGAGTTAACGCCCTCAGGCAGACTAACTGTCTTCAAACTAGACTGGTCTCCTCGAGCAAGTAGCTGGCAACTCTCATAGTTCAGCTCAACTTGCTCCAAGTATCCAATCAGACCTTCCATCGGAACAAGCACCTCCTCAACTCCCAACTCCAGCATTTGATCTAGTTCTGTGGCCTCACTCAACGAAAATTCACCAATGGAGTCTCTTTGAATAGTCTCAAGGCAACCCAAGCAACCCACTTTTTTACCCAAATCTCGAGCTAGCGATCGGACATAGAATCCAGAAGAACAGCTAACGTCATAAGCTATCTGACCTTCATCTTTCCAGCTCAAATCTAATTGATAGATCTCTACAGATTTCTCACGTAGCTCAAAATCTTCTCCATTTCTTTCTCTTTTATAAGCCGGCTTTCCTTTAACTTTAACGGCTGAGACTTTCGGGGGAATCTGCTTAACTTTGCCGCTAAACACTTCCAGCAGCTCAGTCCTTAAACCGTCAAACTCGGATTGACTAGGAATAATGGAACTATCTCCCTCTGAAACAAGATCTCCGGTAACATCATCTGTTGATGTGGAGTATCCAAGCTTAATCATTCCGGAGTATGATTTCTTAAGAGTCAGTAGCTCTGATTGAAGTCTAGTAGCTTTTCCAACCAGTATAATCAAAAGACCAGTTGCCATCGGGTCCAGCGTACCACTATGACCAACCTTGGCTAGTTGAAACTCCCGCTTCAAGCGTCTAACGACCTCAGCCGAAGTAATGCCGGCTGGCTTATTGACTAGCAATGCCCCGTTAACTTCCTTACGGTTCATCAATTAAACTCCTGTAAGTTCTTTCCTTAACCCTTCAAGAATCTTTTTCTCTACAACTTCCAGTTCATCTTCAAGCGTGATTCCTGCTGCAGCTTTATGGCCACCACCTCCAAGAGCTTGAGCTACTTTATTAACATCAAGATTGTCTACCTTAGAACGTAAACTTACTTTCCAAGAGCCCTCTCTTTCACGAATCATCACCGAGCCCTTTACACCACTCAAAGCTCGAACTTCGTCAACTAAACCCTCAGTATCACCGCCAACAGCTCCAGCTTGCTCTAGCATTTTATTGGTAACAACAAGCCAGCCTATTTGACCTTCAATCTTTTTGGAAATTTGAGGAATTGCAATTCCTCGCAGCTTCACTACTCTCTCGGGAATATTAAAATAAATTAAGTTTGCTACCTTCTCCGGACTAGCACCCAATCCAACCATCCGAGCAGCTGATTCAAAAGCTATCGGTGTAGCATTGGAAAAGCGAAAAGAACCTGTATCTTCCAACAGACCTGCATAAAGAAGGTTCAACATCTCTTCCGAAAGAGTAACCCCTAGCTCCTCCAGTATTTCAAGAACAATACAAGAAGCAGAAGGATAGTCACCCTTAATGAGATTAATCTCTCCCCAAGCTGGATTCGAAATATGATGGTCAATATTAAATACTTTAGAGACTTCCTTAGGAAACAGATCTCCCTTCACCGCAACACGAGCCCTGTTGGCAGTATCCACCACCACTAAAGCACAATCTGAAGATGGCAACTGATCAGTTAATGGAACGCCAATAACTAAGCCTTTTAGCCTTTCAGGAACGGCTTCAGGTAAGTGAAGTTCGGCTTCAACACCAGCCGCAAGCAAGCCTAGAGTCATGCCTGCGGCAGAACCAATAGCATCAGCGTCTGGAAAAACATGGCAAAAAACCATGGCCTTTTTAAGCTGTGATAACTCTTTAGCAACGGTCTTCGAATCCGAAGAAGAACTCATTTCTTAGCCTCTGCTAACAAACTATCCAAACGAGAAGCTCTCTCTAGGGATTCATCATAAGTAAAAACCAAATCCGGCACATAGCGAAGCTTCAAACTATCAGCGATTCGTTTCTTCAAATATTTCTTAGAATCAAGCAGCATCTCACCAATGCTTTTAATCTCATCAGGCTTTGGAAAACTAAGCTTGCCATCCTCTGAAGGCGCATCTGGCATCTTTGTCCAGAAAACATGGGCTCTCTTAAGGTCCTTGGAAAGCGAAACATCAGTGAGGGTTATCAAAATAGCCCGAGAGTCTCTCAAACCTCTAACTTCTGCTCCGAGAAAACCAAGTAGCTGTTCAGCTACTTTTTCTGTTCTCATCGACATAGGGCACCCCTGTTTTAAAATTTGAAAGGACTTGCCTACGTAGGCTGAACCATTTCAATCTGATAGACTTCGAGAATATCTCCTGGCTGAATGTCAGTGTAGCCTTCTATTCCAATTCCACACTCGTAACCAGAGTTAACTTCCTTAACGTCATCCTTGAACCGCCTAAGAGTGGCAATCTTACCTTCATGGATAACTCGGTTATCTCTAAGAAGTCGCAACATTGCATTTCTCTTAACCACGCCATCTAAAACGTAACTTCCTGCCACAGTTCCCATCTTCGGAACGCTGAAAGTATCTCTGACCTCGACACGCCCCAAAGTCTTTTCTTTAGCAACAGGCTCGAGCATTCCAGTAAGAGCTTTTTCAATGTGCTCGACCAACTCATAGATAACCCTAGAGTAAAGAACATCGACACCATCTTTCTCAGCAGCAACGGAACCTCTCGTATCAGCTCGAACGTTAAATGCAACCACTATTGCTTTTGAAGCAGAAGCTAATTGAATATCATTCTCAGTCACAGCACCAACACCAGTATGAATCACCCTGACCGAAACTTCTTCGTTAGAAAGTTTCTCTAGAGATTCTCTAACAGCTTCGACGGAGCCAGCCACGTCGCCTTTAACCACCAGTGGAAGCTCACGCATTTCCCCTTCGCTAATCTTAGAAGCAAAGTTCTCTAATGTAAGCGCTTCCATTCCACCAGTTCCACCATTTCTCTTGGCTAAAGCTTTTGAACGGTCTTTATGAGCTCTCTCTTCGGCATAACTACGAGCTTCAGACTCAGACCCCATTACATAGAAGTCATCACCTGCTTCTGGAGGAGTTGATACTCCAAGAATCTCTACAGGAGTTCCCGGTCCAGCTACTTCAATATTAGAACCATCATCTCCAATTAAAGCTCGAACTTTTCCCCAAGTAGAACCACAAAGAAATATGTCCCCTTTATTCAGAGTTCCATTTTGAACCAAGACTGAAATCAAAGCTCCTCGCTTATTGTCCAGTTTCGACTCAATCACAGTTCCAATCGCTTTACGACTTGGATTAGCCTTCAGTTCCATTACTTCACTTTGAAGGTTCAAGTTCTCAAGCAACTCCGGAACGCCTTCTTTTGTGTGGGCTGAAACATTAACCATGATGGTATCGCCACCCCAATCCTCAGGCACTAAACCGTGCTCCGATATTTGAGTTTTGATCTTGTCCGGTTGCGCCCCTTCTTTATCTATCTTGTTGACCGCTACAATAATTGGAACTTCTGCTGCCTTGGCATGATTAATCGCTTCAATAGTCTGCGGCATAACTCCATCGTCAGCTGCCACCACAAGAACCACAATGTCAGTAACTTTTGCACCCCGGCCTCTCATTGCTGTAAAGGCAGCGTGCCCTGGTGTATCCAAGAAAGTCACGGCTCCGCCAGACTCAAGTTTCACCTGGTAGGCACCAATATGTTGAGTAATTCCTCCTGCTTCACCATCAGCTACCGAAGCTTGTCTGATCACATCAAGTAGTGAAGTTTTTCCGTGGTCAACATGCCCCATCACTGTAACTACCGGAGGCCTCAGTTGAAGATCATCTGGACTATCCTCACCTTTAAGTTTTGCTGAAAACTCTTCTTCGGTTTCACCAGTGTTTTCAATTTTATAGCCGTATTCCTCAGCCATCAGCGAAGCTGTCTCGAAGTCAACTAGCTGATTTATACCCGCCATAACCCCCAGACCCATCAGCTGCTTCACCATTTCGGCGGACTTAACTCCCATTCTGGAGGCAAGTTCACCAACCGTAATCTCACCGTCAATCTTAATGACTAGTTTGGAAGCCTTGGTTGGCCCCGCTTCCTGCTGTTGAGTATTCTTAGTTTTCTTTTTCTTATCGCCCTTTCGACGCCACTGGTCTCTGTCGCCTTCGTAGTCTAGTAGATCACCACGAGCCAGCACCTTTCTTCTCTTCTGCTTTCGATCACGACCTTGGTCACCACCTTTCCGACCTAAAGACTTCTTCTTGCCGAAACGTCCTCCACTTTCTTCCTGTGATTCCGTTGGGGCAACGCCGTTTCGCCCTCCACGACTTTCAGCAGGTTTTGGTGTTACTTCCTTTTTTACTGGCTCCGGCTTCTTAGGTAGATCAATCTTCCCTAAAACCTTTGCACCACCTTTCAAGGCCGCTTTCTCCGGAGCGGCAGGCTCTTTTGCTCTACTCTCAACGACAGATTCTTCGGCAGGCTCTTCCCCTATAACTTCTGCTTGCTCAACAGGCGCCGCATCCAACTCAACTTCTGAAGCCGACTCTTCAACCACTTCTTCTGGCTCAGAATCCTCCTCTTCTGATTCAGCCTTATCGCTTGCATCAGCAAACAAGGCATCAGCTTGAGCAAGAGCTTCTTTCTTAGTGCTTACCGGCTCAGGCTCCATTGAGGTTTCCTCTACAACAGGAAGCTCAAGCTCAGGAGTTGGTGCTTCCTCTTCTTCGGCTTCACCAGATTTCTTTCTTCGACGAATTACATTTCCAACTCGTCTCTCAGTGAGAACTCCCCCTTCCCTCTTAATCTCGCGAACAACTTTTTTACCGCTGACGGCTTGACGGATAACAGAACGTCTAACCTTCTCAGCTTCATCATCACTTAAAGAGTTGGAGTGAGACTTCTTTCCCTCTATGCCCAACTGAGCACAAAGATCGAGAACCGCCTTGTTCTCAAGGCCTAGTTCTTTTGCAAGTTCATACACCCTTGTTTTACTGGACATAAACTGTTTCCTTCACTCCAAATAAGCGATCGCTTTTAACTTCTGCAAGCGTTCAAGCCCGCATTTTCTTCGTTCCCAAAAACCAAACCCGTCTCCGCCGGCTTAACTAAACTGAAAGCTTCGACAAGCACGGCCCGAAGGCTCTAAAACTACCTACTACTCTCCAAAACCTGGCATTTCAGGTTTTTGAACCCGCAGAAAAGCTTCGACTGCCTGACAGACCTGTTTTGCATCATCCTCTGCTATTCCGGCCCGTTGCTCCAACTCTTTACTGTCGATCACAGCAAGGCTCTGGATACTAACAAATCCACTATCAATGACCTTCCCTCTAACTTCCTCGGGAAGAACTAACTGATGAATATCAGTAAGTGTGCCATCATCTTCAGAATCTCCCTCACCTTTCTCCATCTGGCTTAGAATCTCTTGAGCACCTTTCATGACCACCTCAGCGCGATCTTCATCCATTCCTTCTATTGAACTTAACTCCTCAACCGAAGCATTGGTTATCTCGCGAATACTACGATACCCCTCTTGATAGAGAAGTTCGGTCTCTCCGAAACCAATATCTGGAATTGATTCTAGGGCTGAATGGGCACGCTTAGACTCTTCCTCAGCGACGGACTCGCTCCTGACATCAATTCTCCAGCCCGTTAGCTTAGATGCAAGCTTAACGTTCTGACCGCGTCGACCAATTGCCAAAGAAAGCTGGTCATCGGCGACAACAACCTCCATGGCATGATCGTCTTCATCAACCACGACTCTCAGCACTTCAGCTGGGGCCAAAGCTCTGGCAACAAAACTTGGAGCATCTGAGGTGTAAGTTACGATATCAATTCTCTCTCCCCTCAACTCTCCAACCACTGCTTGCACTCTAGAGCCCTTAATACCCACGCAAGCTCCAACAGGATCAACGTTTGGATCATTAGAGTAAACAGCTATTTTAGCTCTCTCACCTGGCTCTCTAGCCACACTTTTAATTTCAACTATTCCTTCCGAAATCTCAGGAACTTCTAGCTCGAAAAGCTTTTTCATTAATTCCGGGTGACTTCTAGTCAACACTACTTGAGGCCCACGACCAACTGGGTCAATGTCTAAAATCATTGCCCTCACTCTATCATTCTGGCGGTAGCGTTCTCTCGAAATTTGCTCCCTCTCCGGTAGCACAGCATCTGTTCTACCGAGGTTCACAATTAAACTACCTCGCTCAAAACGCTGCACGATACCGTTTACTAGCTCACCTTTTCGGTCTCTATACTCTCCGTATATAATATCTCTTTCAGCATCTCTTAATCTTTGAACAATTACCTGCTTAGCAGTTTGAGCTGCAATTCGACCTAGCGCAGAGGCATCAAGCTTTCTTCCAAGCTCGTCTCCCATCTCGCAGTCAGCGTCGTAGTCGGCTCTGGCTTCATCCATGGTCATTTGAGTGTCGGAATCTTCCACATTCTCAACAACAGTTTTAAACTCAAGAACCTCGATTTCTCCGATTTCTTCATTAAAGCTGGCCTCTAGATTTCGATTGTGTCCGAAATGCTTCTTAGCGGCACTTAGCACTGCAGACTCTAAGGCTTCGATAAGAATAGTTTTGTCTATGCCCTTATCTCTTCCGACCTGACTAATTATCTGTTCTAAATCAAATTTAATGCTCATCGCTTTTTCTTCAAAAAATTATCAAACGGTCCTTTTTTTGTGACCGAACACTCCCTAAAACTTAAAATCCACTCGCGCCTCAATCAAGTCGCTATAAACTACTTCTTCCACATCTTCTCCTTCGTCTACCAACAAAGAAAGAGAGTCATCCTTAAAACTCTTAAGCTCTCCAACCAAAACCTGGTTTTTACCTTTGGTATCAGAAAACTTAATCATCACTCTTTCACCCACAGCCTCATTCAAGTGATCCCTAGTGCGCAGCTCCCTATTAACCCCGGGAGAAGAAACATCCAGTTCTAAGTCCTCTATAAGACCATACTGAGCTCCCTCAGCAGCGAATAACATTCGAAGTCTCTTACAAACCCTGGCGCAACCATCGATAGATATACCCTCTCGAACACTCTCTGAATTCGCCACGGTTACTATCAGTTTACGGTTACCCTGCTTCTCCAGATCATAAAGTCGCAATCCTTCATCCTGCGAAACCGAGTTAATCTCTGTCCA
>CALIEE010000253.1 GCA_938022485.1 uncultured bacterium
GCAGCTCAGCCTTGTTTTTAAACTTATGAGCAAACATTGAGCCAAGATATAGTTTTAAACTTTTTGATTCAGGGATAGCTGGAGTGTGCTGAGGAAGTGAAAATTCTAGCCAGAAAGTTTTAGGAATTCCATTTTTGTCTAGGCAGTTTATCTCATAACAACTCCAAACATCTGCTCCTTCAAACTCAGAGCCTAGGTCAGTAATTAGCTCTCGGTAGCTGACCCTTGGAACGCCTTTTAATAAATCTCGGTCTAGACTTTGAGGGTAATCTACTTCTTTACCTAAAGGTATAGTTTGAGTATTCATTAATTAAAGATTTCCAAGAAGTTGTCGATCAGTTTCGTAGTTGGTTGGATCATTATCACCAAGGGCAGCTCTTCTTTCTATGCAAGCCGCGCATTTACCGCAATGCAGCTCACCACCTTGGTAGCAGGTCCAGCTTTTTTCAAACGGAAAGCTAAGCTCCAATCCTAGAGAGGCAATTTGAGCCTTGTTTAAAATCTCAAAAGGAGCATGAAACTTAACCTTGGAGTCACTACCAAAGGCTATAGCTTCTGCTATCGCTCTATTAAATTCTGGTCGACAATCAGGATATACTCTGTGGTCACCACCATGGGTTCCCAAATAAATATTCCTTTTGCCAGTGGATTCGGCAACACCTGCCGCTATTGAAGCAAATATTCCATTTCGAAATGGCACAATGGTGCTTGCCATATTGGTTTCGTCATAGCTTCCCAGAGGAATCTGTTCTCCATTTTTCAGTAGACTAGATTTTAAAGCAGAACTAATTGATTCGATATTAATAGATTGGTGTTCAACCTGGTAGTGCTTTGCCAGAGAGGAAGCCGATTCAAGCTCTCTCTTTCCATGCTTAGAGCCGTAGAAAAAGCTAATAGCACTAGTTTGAATGTTTTGGCTTTGTAGCAAAGCGAGTATCACGCCTGAGTCCATTCCACCTGATAAAACTATCAAGGCAGGTTCGGAGGGGAGTTTAGGCTCGGTGATCGTGGCAGAGGCCATTTTTAGAGAAGTTGGTGATTAACTAAATTTTTATAAAGGCCATCTTCGGCTAACAATGAGCTGTGTGTTCCCGACTCTACGACTTGCCCGTTTCTAAGAACAATCACTTTGTCCGCATGCTGAACCGTGCTCAACCTATGTGCAATTATTAAACAGGTTTTTCCTACCATTAGCTTTTCCAGAGCTTGTTGTACTAGGTGCTCATTAACACTATCAAGGGAGCTAGTGGCTTCATCGAGGATTAAAAGTGAGGCGTCTTTAATAATAGCCCTAGCAATCGCTAGTCTTTGTTTTTCACCACCACTGAGTCGTATTCCTCTGTTGCCTACTAGTGTATTAAGTCCTTCAGGCAATTGGTCAATAAACTCTTCTAAGTTTGCAGACTTGATCGCATTAATCAGTTCGGCGTCTGTAGCTTCGGGGTTTCCGTATAGAATATTATCTTTGATTGAAACAGAGAAGACTTGTGGGTTCTGTTCAACAACTGCGATCTCTTGTCTTAACTCGCAAGTGGAAAGTTCTTTAAGATTAATACCTTTGTAAAGGACTGAGCCCTCAATGGGGTCGTAAAATCTAGGGATTAGCGAGGCAATAGTCGATTTTCCGGCCCCACTTGGACCAACAAGGGCTAATGTTTCACCTTGCTTTATCTGAAAGGAAAGATCTTGTAGGACAGAAAGCTCTGGTCTGGAAGGGTAGTTAAAGCTTACATTTTCGAACTCAACCAGGGCAGAGGATCTTTGAGAGAGGGTTGTTGGAATCTCGACAGCATTTTGGGCAGTAGTTACAGAGGCTACTTGATCAAGAACTGCGAATATTCTGTCACCAGCTCCTAGGGCTGACATAAAGTCATCCCAGACCCCGATAAGAAAAACAAAGGATACTGAAACAATTCCAGCATAAAGAACAAAGGCCGTTAAATCGCCTTCACTCATTGTTCCAGAGACAACCCGCTGAATCCCTATGCAAAGAATGACAGCAATAGTGCTGTGCATTAAAAAAACCATTGTGGAGCTGAACATTGCCCCAAATTTTGAACGTTCAACTCCGAAACTTAAAGCTGCATCTATAGCATCTGCGTATCGCTCTACTTCTCGATTTTCGCCGGTAAAAGAGCGAACGGTTTTTACTGATCCCAGGCTTTCCTCAGCAGCCGTTGAAGCTTCGCCTGTTTTATCGAGCATATTCTTTGAAATTTTTCGAAGCTTCTTGCCCCAGATAGCCCCAGCAAAAATCATAACTGGAACAACAGCCAATATGCTTAATGAAAGAGTAGGGGATATGGTCATCATAAGAATCACTCCACCTACAACTTGAAAGAGGTATCTAGCAGCAACCGATAAATTAACAGTAACAGCTCGCTGTAACACTTGAGTGTCTGTTGAAAGGCGACTTAGTAAATCACCAACTTTCTCTTGGTCAAAGAAAGAGATGTCCTGAGAGATCATAGATGTGTACAATTTTTTTCTAATATCTGACACCACTCGGTAGCCAGCGATATGGAACATCAGATGTCGAAAATAAAAGAATAGTGACTGGATAAAGAAGAGACCCACCAAAGCAATGGCTATGGTTTTCAGGTCATCGGTCAATGAAAGACCTGTGTTTCCATTGAGTAGTTCCTTAATTAGCCAAGGAAAGAGAAGGTTAATTCCGCTGGCCAGTATCAAAGCGATGAAACCACCTGTCAGCAACAGAGCCTGAGGCTTTGTGAACTGTAGGATTCGCGGTCCGAGCTTTTTCAAAGAGGGCTTTGGACCCACGTGGCTAGATTTTTCTTTTCTACGTCCGAACATGAACTGACTAATTTGGATGGGCTTAAATTTCCAGGGCAAGTTTAGCAGTAAATTGACCAGAAAAATAGGCTGGCAGCCAAGGGCATGATTATTTCAGCTTTTACAAGGATAATGTCCTGAAATTTGGTCTAATTCTAAAAGAAAGGCCAGGAAAAGGAGAAGGCTATACACCCGGTATCCTTGCTCCAAATCCTGGCTGAGGCCCTAATGTCTCTATTTCCTGCAACCCTTTGAACTCGCAGACGGTGACATTTTGGTGCCTAATACAGTAAGTATGTCCCCAACACCAAGAAGGGCCACTATAGACCTATGCAATATTCATACCTTTTAGATATTGTATTATTGGGTCAGGTGGGAACTAAAATGACTGTTCTTTAAGCAGTCGCTAGCCGTGGGAATTAGCAATGGGGCAGGCTAAAGCAAAAGAAGTTGAACAGAGTTTTGGTTCTTGGGAGAAATCGCAAAGAGATCCTAGCCAAAAATCTGTTGGAGAAAGTAGTAGGCCAAGGGATCTTAGTTGGCTGCCTCAGGCTATTCTTTCTGGCATTGGTATCACCTCCCTTGCTTTGTTATTTTCATGGATCCAGGAACATTTACCTGGTGCTTATCTTTCTTCATCTTCGTACTATCTTGTAGGGCTACTTTTGGCTTCTCTAGCTAGGTTATTTCTACCACTGGAGCGAAGCCGGCTTTTTAGAGCGGCTTTGCCCTGCCTGCTTATGTTTGGGCTACTACCCCTAGCTTGGAGTCTAAAACTGTTTACTCTTGAGCCAGTAGTTACTTCATTTTTCTCGCTGGTGATTGGGTTTTTTCTTGTCAGCTCACTTAGCTTTCCCGTTGGTGGAGGTGTGGCTTATATTTTGTCATTGCTGGTGGCTATTATCGCCTCACTCCCCATAGTTTTTAGGCTATATAGTTTCTCCGGGATTCAGGGTTTAACGATTGTCTCAAGCTTAAGTTTGTTTTTTCTCTGTTTATTTAAAGTTAAGGCTGTGAGTTATAGGGCTTTGTCAGCCTTTGGGTTTAGCTTGTTTTCTTCCCTTTCTTTGTTTCTGATAACTCTTTTTTCATCCCAGTCTATAGATTTCCTAAATAAGGATGGCTCGCTAGCCATAGGCCAAGAGAATATGGTTGATTTGAATTTCCTGCCCGATCTGCAAGGAAGAACCCTATTTGTTTGGGAGCATGGCTTTAAGTCGGAGGCGATTGAAGATTTTAATAACGATCACGTTGTATTGTTTCCTAAGTCCGGCTCTGGCAGGAATGGATTGATTAATCATTTCGAAACTTACCAAGCATCCTATCAAAGAATTGTATTGGGCTCCTTGGATCATAGGCAGTTCAGCTCTGAACTTTTAGAGTTATACTCGCTAAACATAGGTGAACAAGGAGAGTTATGGGCTTTTCTAAGCGATAGGCCTGAGGATAGAGAGTTAAGCCAGGGGGCGCTTTTTTCCTTGCGAACGCGCTTCTCTGAACTAAGGATTTTTCGAAGTAGTCAGAAAGGACAACTTTTGATTTGGGCATCTAATAGCCCTGACCTAAAGAATGACTTGGCTAATAGTGCTTCTATCGTTTTTTTAGGTCGTGAAATTTGGGCTCTTCCAGTTGAGATACTTCCAGGAGCTGAACTTTCTTTGTTTAAACCTTTAGCCAGTAAGGTTTCTCAGAATCAATCTTGGAGCTCCAAGATCGAGAGTAGTAGGAAATGGTTCTACCGGCTATACGCGGCTAAGCGTTCTTTACTGGCTTTGAAATTTGCCGACGATAGTTTGGAAAAAGTTATTCCCATTTTGCCTAGTTTGATTAAAGACTCCTGTGGCGGAAAACGAATTGAGTTGAAAGAACCTGACTGGCGTTCGAATCGAACTCTTTGTCGTGACTCGGTAGTTGCCGCTATGGTCGCTAAAAAAATCAAGGTCCCCCAAGCAATGGCTAAGGATATTCATTGGGCTCAGGCTTTTGTCATTGGAGAGTCCGTTTCTGGAGATTTTGAATGGCAGAGAGAGCTCGCTAACTTTGCCATGTTTGATTCAGTTTTCTTGAAGCTTTCTGCAGAGACCTTACTTGAGCGGCTCAGACCATGTTTGAAAGGCATCTCGGAAGGCGCCAGTGCCTGCCGGAAACAGCTAGCTCGTACATTGAGTATGACAGCTCATCACGAACTCGCTCAGCAAGTTTTGCTAGCTGATGGGGGTGAGGAGCTTGAACTAGAGGATTATCTAAAGCGAAATAAACGAATTTTTGATAGCAGATAGCCTTTCACACCAATTGGGAAATCCTAAGAATATCAGGCACTTAACTCTTAGCTTTATTAACGCTATTGAATTTATTGAAGATTTAACAAAAAAATTTCATTTTCTGTCTTGAAGTTTTCCTTCTTCAGTGATTATTGGGGTAGTAACCGAGGGTCGAAGGATTGATTGAAATGCTTTTGAGCATAATCGGTTGTCGATTTTAAAATTTTTGTTGAATTGATTCGAAGGGCTTGGCTTAGGAAAGAGCAAGCTCCCGAGTTGTGACTGAAGCGTAGTTTGGAGATAAGGTAATGTCGGAAAGCGCCGAAAAAGTAAAAAGAATCATTGTTGAGCAGTT
>CALIEE010000254.1 GCA_938022485.1 uncultured bacterium
CCCTTTATTGTTGTTGAGGGGGTTTGGCATGCTCATATTGAGTTATTGATTTCTTTGTTCTTAATTGCTGGCCTTTATCTCTTTACTTTGAAAAAGGAGTTTTTCAGCTCACTTTCTTTTGGGGCAGCCATTGCTCTAAAATGGGTTCCTGCGATCTACCTGCCCTTTCTGTTTTTAAAGTTAGGTAATAAACGGAATATTGTTGCTGCGGGGCTTGTTACTTTGGTTAGTTTTTTGTTTTTTCTTGATGCCCCTTTGGCCATATTCAATTCACTTTCGACCTATGTTGGACATTGGGAGTTTGCGAGTCCACTATTTAAAGGTTTGCTAGCTACCGGTCTTAGTAAAACCATCGTGAAGTTATTGCTTTTAGCTCTTTTTCTGCTCTGCTTCGGTTTTCTCTGTAACCTTCTTTGGCAGGGTAAGACTTCTTTAGCAGAGACTTTTTCTTGGACTAGCTTTATTTTTCCCTACTGTGGAGCGACTCTTTATCCTTGGTATGTCCTTCCAGCTGCTGTGCTATTTCCCATAACCAAGCACTGGTTCGTTTTAGCATTTTGTATGTTCTCGTTATTTACCTACCACACGGTCCCAGACTGGTTGACAAAGGGTTTGTGGGTTGAAACAGGTTGGCAACTTTGTTGGAATTCGATTCCACTCTTTCTTGCCGTGCTTCAAGTTTTTAGGAATGCCAAAAAGACATAGGAATCTCTAGTTTCGACTAACTTCTTTTACGGCGAAAAGTGCTTTTTGAAATTCTGTGTCAGCTGGATCTTCAATGACGTGAACAAATGGCTCTATTTCTAAATGGTCCATCTTGGTGGAGAATTTCCAGTAAAGGATACCGTCAAGAAGTCCTTGTCCGGCTTCTATGCTTTTAGCTAGTGCCTGAACAGCCATTGTTCTTTCTGTGTAAACCTTCTTTTGAGCCTTTTGAAAGACTATTCTCGGTTTTTTCTCTCCCATAATCGAATAACCGAAGCCATGCCAAGGCTCGAAACCACTTCCCTCTCTCCTGGTATAGCCGAGTTCAGTAAAAATTATAGGCTTTTCCTTAAAGTTTTTACTTTCTTTAAATCCGTTTATCTCCTGCCACACTAACTTCCAACCTTCTAAAAACTCGTCAGGTTTGGCTTCTCCAGTTGTCTCGCGGTCCCTTAAGGAAAAGTAGGCATTGATGCCCATAAAATCCAAGTCATCCCAAAACCCGACTTCCTGATATTGGTCAAAATTGGCAGCGTAGGTAAGCGGTCCGCGATATATAGCCCTAACTCCCCTGATGACCTCTCTCCATTTTCCATCCAGAACCTTCCTTTTATCGTTGAAGTTCTTAAGCACCATTGATGAAAAACGCTTTTTCCCCCCGAGCACGCTATTGGCCCAGGCAAGGTTAGCGGCGGAAGTGGATTTGATATCAGCCCTTAAATCTTCTCGTCGGATCAGGGGATTTCTTTGATAGTTTTCAAGGGCTTGATCGAGTCTGATTAGTCTTGCCAGTTGCTGCTCGTGACTTCGATAATACTTTATAAGTGGAGGCAACTCCTTCAAGGAGCTCGTTGAAGCGAGAAAGTTCATTTCGCTTCCGACTCCAAATAGATCCACTCCCTCCTCTTCAGCGATAGTTGCCCACTTATTTGCAAAGTCCTTATACTTTTTAAACCAAGAATCTATAAGCTTTGGATTCTCAGGAGCTATCATTCCATGCCAAAGATGCTTATTTGCATCGAAGGCATGATCCAAAGCGACCCTTAGAATTAAAACAACTTTTAAACCTTGTTTTTTTGCTTCTTTGATCTCAGATAGAACAGAGTCTTCTTTTTCGCTCCACCAAAGGTTATCGCTATGCCAGTCCCCTTGTTTCGCATAAACCGTTACAGGAACGGTGTTAAACCCTTTTTTCTTTAAAGCACTCACCCACTGTTGATGGTCGGGCTCATTAACTTGTATGCCACCAAGCAAAAAGGGAAGGTTATTCTGTTCAGCATTTACTGATGAGAGAAGAGGAAAGCTAAATAGAAGAATGAAAGAAAAGCGAAATAGCATGTCAAGAAAAAAAACTACTAGCAATAAGATATTTACTGATTTTCAGTCTTGATACCATGAACGGAGTATATTGGAAGGCTAAAAAATTCTAATTTAGCAAAAAACTATGTTTTAGACCGGCTGTTCTTGGTAACTTTCAAGCTTTAAGCGGGTAGTAGGTATTGCCTCGTTATATTTAATTTTAAATACTCTTTAGTAAGACAACGCCCGTAGTGTTTGCCTTATCTTAATTTGGTAGGAGTGCCATGAATCTGTATCAACTTTTAAATCCAATTTTTAAAACATTAAGGCCAACTAGGCAGACTATTCAGTTAACGACTGTATTCTTCTACGGTTGTAGCATTATTTTTTTGCTTTTCCCTGAATCAGCTTCTGCTCGTGGTGAGAATGCCGGCTTTTGGAAGTTGTGGGGAGATGGCAAAGCTGAGATGGCAGTCTTTGATCTTAAAACCCCTCGTTACGGCGAGCTTCGCCAGGGTTCGGCAACCCTAATTACGGTGACAGAAACTTTTCTTGAAAAAGAAAAGGTTAAGGGTTCAGGCAGCTCATCTAGTGCAGGTAATCTTCCTGTTATGAAATTTGCTCAGATTAGAGATTATCAAACAGGTGTCTATGATTATAATTTAATGTCGACTAGTTTTATAGCTTTACGGGCCAGAGGAGGTCGACCTTCTGGAGCTCCAATTAAGATTTCTTTTGGAGCTCAAGAGTGGTGTGGCCATGTATATCATCAGCTACTCTTTGATGAACGGGAGGTTCAGTCTGAGTTGCATAGTTACTTCGAGGGCGAAGCGGATCAGGAGAAGAGTTTTTCTGCCCCTGTGGATGCTGTTAGTGAAGATAGCTTGATTTTTCATAGCCGAGGCCTTACCAGAAGTTTTTCAGACGGAGAAGAGATCACTTTGCTAGGCTCGCTCGAGACTGCTCGTCTTGAGCATAGTCCCTTAAAAGTGCTTAAGGCTAAGGTGGCAATAGGAGAAAAAGAAGATGCCAGGATGCACACCTATCGCTATGACTCTGGTTGGTTAAAAGTTCTGACTGAGAAGAAATGGCCTCATAGGGTTCTTGGTTGGGAGAAAAGTAATGGAGAGAAGGCATCTTTAAAATCAACAGTTCGAAAAAAATACTGGGAAATGAACCGAAATAGCTTTGCTCCCTTGAGCTAACTTCGTCCTGGTAAGGTTAAATTTTTAGTAACGCATTTAGAGAAACGATACTATATGAGTTCCAACGAGCAGATTGTTATAATTGGAAACGGCATAGCCGGAATCACTACAGCTTTGGAGTTTAGAAAACTAAACCCAAAAGCACCTGTGACCATAATTTCTGCTGAGAGCCCCTACTTCTACTCCAGGCCAGCTCTTATGTATATTTTTA
>CALIEE010000255.1 GCA_938022485.1 uncultured bacterium
TAAAGTCTCTAATGTGGATTCTAATTGTGGCCAATTTTTTTTATTCTTAATAACCTTCCACTCTTCCCCAACCAAATCAATCCTGGCCTGAAGCTCGAAGGAGGTACGCTCTTCTTTGGTTAAAGGTATTAGCGATCCGGGCTTATCATCCTGAACACCGGCGAACTCTTGAAGCGAAGCAAAAAGCTTTGCAAGACGAGCCTTAGCCAAAGTACTTTCGCTATCATCATGTCTAAAAATTTTCTTTAGACTAGAGACAGCATTTTCTCTTCTTTTACTGGTAGCTGCTAGGTCCTGTATCTGATACTCCCTCGGGGCTTGAATACTACGGGATGCCTGAGAACCTGCGGAAAAACTACCGGGCGAGAGAAGCGACCAATAGCTATCAAACACAACCGGCGTCATTACAGCAGTAAGAATCACCGTTGTAAGGAGTAAAACTATTATCCTGCCAATATCCTCTGGAGTAATTTGGCTTAGCGAAAAATTTTCTGGAAAAAGTTTCAAATTGTCCTTTTAGCGCACCAGCTCTCTAAACTTTTCAAGGGCTTCGGTTACTTTATCAGGATCGCCACCGCCAGCCTGAGCTAAGTCAGCCTTTCCTCCCCCTCGAGAGCCTGCAATTGAGGCCATTTCTTTAATCAAATTTCCAGCGTGAAACTTCTTCGTTAGATCCGGTGTAATAGCTGTAAGAAAAATTGCTTTTCCTTCATTCACACTAGCTAAAGCGATACAGCCTGAGCCAAGACGATTTCTCAAATCATCGGCAACTTCTCGAAGTTGCTTGGCGTTCACTGAGTCTAAGGAGCTAGCTACTAGCTTAACTCCACCCGGCAAGTCTTCTGCTGAGGTCACCAAATCTCCGCCCTTAGCTAGGTTAACTGACTGGCTTAGTTCATTCAGCTTGGCCTCAAGCTCTTTGTTCTTAGCTACTAGCTTCTCTACTCGATCCTTAGAATTTTCCAGTGGGGTACTTAAAAGCCTAGATATCTCTCTAAGCGACTTATCCTGGCCACGGTTAAAGGAGAAAGCTTGCATTCCACAGACCGCTTCAACTCGCCTAACCCCTGAAGAAACAGCCCCTTCAGATAAAATGGTAATAGAGCCGATCTCTCCCGAGGCAGAAACATGGGTTCCACCACAAAGTTCTAGCGAGTGCTCACCAATTTTAACAACTCGAACCTCATCTCCATACTTCTCGCCAAACAAAGCCATTGCTCCAGCTTTTTTAGCGTCTTCAAGACCCATTACATTGGTCTCGACCTCAGAATTCAAAAGAATCTCTCTGGTAATAATTTCCTGAATACTTTCTAACTCTGAAGCAGTAATTGGATTATCGTGAGAAAAATCAAACCTAAAGCTCTTTTCAGAAACTCGAGAGCCAGCCTGTTTTACATGGCCACCTAAAACTTCTCTAAGAGCTAAGTGAAGCAAGTGAGTGGCTGAGTGAGACCGCCGAATGTGTTGCCGCCTCTCAGACTCAATCGAAAGTCTAACCTTGTCTCCCTTAGCAAGCTCACCTTCACTAACCTGGCAAATATGAACTATTGTCGAAGGACCAACTTTTTGAGTGTCAATTACATCTAGGGTGGCACCGTTCGAACTGATACTTCCAGTATCTCCAACCTGACCACCGCTTTCTGCGTAAAACGGAGTCTCTTTACAAACGACGGCCACTTGCTCGCCCTCGGCAGCTTTATCAAGCTCACCAGCTTCACCAAAAATCCCAGAAATATTGGACTCATATTCTAGCTGATTATAACCAACGAACTGAACTTCTTGAGGCTTGACTGATTTTTGAAGGATCAAAGCCGTTGAGCTGGAGCGAGCTTCACGCGAACGTTCACGCTGCTGTTCCATGGCTTCATGAAACTGCTCTCTGTCCACCGACATTCCATGAGAGAGAACAATGTCCTCTGTCATATCTAGAGGAAAGCCGTAAGTATCATGCAACTGAAAAGCAACTCGACCATCAAGTTTAGAACCTTCAGCTTTTTTAATTTCTTTGGACAGTAGGGAGATTCCTGTGTCTAAAGTGCTAAGAAACTTCTCCTCTTCTTTTTTTATGGCTGAGACAATCGTTTCAGATTTTTGCTCCAGCTCCAGATAAGCTGAACCCATGATTTTAATAAGCTCTTCAGAAACCTTGAAAAGAAAAGGGTCTTTCAAGCCCAAGTTTCTGGCATGACGGCAGGCTCGGCGAATCAAACGCCTGAGTACATATCCTCGCCCTTCACTAGAAGGGCTTATGCCATCAGCAATAAGAAAGCTTGCTGCTCTTACATGATCTGCAACTACTCGGTGAGCAATATCAGTTTCGTATTGCTTATCTTTAAGAGTATCTCTCTCGGTATAGTCCGAGCCATCATAGCTGGTAGAAGACAGTTTTTCGGTGAAAGCGATTATTGAGCGAAATTCGTCAGTGTCGTAGTTTGAGAGAACTCCTTGCTTAACTGCAGCAATTCGCTCAAGACCCATTCCCGTATCCACTGAAGGCTTAGGAAGTGGCTCCATCTTGCCAGTGACGTCTCGGTTGAACTGCATAAAAACCAAATTCCAGATTTCTATGTAAGTTCCATCGTCTTTTCTAAATTCTACCTCTGACTGCTCGACCCCATCTGCTCCAAGAAAATAATGAATTTCAGAACAAGGGCCACAAGGGCCTGTGTCCCCCATTGACCAGAAGTTATCTTTCTCTCCACATCTAAGAATACGGCCAGGCAATACATCTGTATTTGCCTTCCAAAGCTCTTCGGCTTCGTCGTCATCATCAAAGATAGTCACCCAAAGACGACTCTTATCAAGTCCCAGGTCCTCTGTTAGAAACTGCCAGGCAAAAACAATAGCATCTGTCTTGAAATAATCGCCAAACGAGAAGTTACCGAGCATTTCAAAAAAAGTGTGATGACGAGCAGTACGACCAACATTTTCCAGATCGTTATGCTTTCCAGAAATTCTAAGAGACTTTTGGCAACTGGTAGCTCTGTTGTAGCCCCTGTCCTCTTGCCCCAGAAAACAATCTTTAAAAGGAACCATTCCCGCGTTAACGAAAAGCAAAGTAGGGTCATCACCAGGGATCAAAGACCCGCTCTGAACACGAGTGTGTCCTTTGCTTTCGTAATAACTTAAAAATTTTTCTCTTATTTCTGAAGTTTTCAAGTGATCTTCCAGTTAATAGTGCCGAATAATAGTACCAAAGCAGACTAGCCAGCTGCTCGAACCAAAGAAGCTGATAGAATTAGAGCTGCTATTTTCGCAGGCGCGAGAATGTCTGAAAGACCGCTTAATGTATATAGACTAGGAGTCATAAATGTCGTCTTTTCTGATGCCCTCAAAATGATTACTTCTAGAGGTTACAGGGAGTTAGCCTAATTCTCAACTAGAGAATTCAGCTGAATTAGTAGTGAGTTCGAGGGGTTATGAGGGGAGCTGAACTATTTCTATAGCCTCCATTAATAAGGAAGCAAAAAACAGCTCTTTCAATCCAAAGCAAGTTTTTGAGGAATCTGAGCCACTGACTCCAAACACAAGTCCGGCCCAGTGACCTCAAGAACTTCTTTTCTAATTCCCCCACTGAGTAAAGCTATCTTGAGCCCTACTCCACACGCCTTGGCACTTTCAATATCTGGGGGCACGTCTCCTGCAAAAAGACATTCTCTAGGCTCCACCTGAAATTTTCTACAAACCGTTTCAATCTGCGGCCTCTTATCATGCCATTCCTTTTCCAATTCGGACCGGCTTTGAATATGGATGATAAAGTCTTCAATACCTGTTCCTGAAAATCTTTCAGCTATTCCCTCTGGCTTCTCATCTCGGGAGGTTACTATTACAGAAGGCACGTCATTTTCTTTCAACCAACTCAAAGTATCCAAAGTTCCGGCCAAGACCTCAGGGGCAGGATAATCTGCCCAATTAAAAAGCTCCCAGTAAACTCTTTCAAATTCACTTCTTTTGGCATCATCAACAAATCCAAAAAAATCAAATTTAGAGAAATACTCCTCAAGAGTTTCAGTCGAAGCTTCCTCTATAGAGAGCTTTTCATAAACTGCCCGAGTCTGAGAAAAAAGAAATTCTTTAGCGAACTTAATGAGAGTTCCGTCTAGATCAAAAAGGGCAAGTTTATAATTCGTTATTTTCATATCCAATAATTCTAGGTAGCCGTTCAGGTGGTTCTTGTCGAGGCTCTAAAAGACCGACGAGTGAGTCGTATTTTGATACGTCGCAGCGAGGAGGTCTTTTAGAAACGAAGAATAGAGCCGCCTCAACGGCTACTTAAAACTCCCACAATTTCTATGTGACTAGTCTGAGCAAACATATCAAAGGGCTTAACCTCCTCAAGCTCCCAACCTTCATCAAGCAAAATCCTTAAATCCCGAGCAAAAGATACTAGCTGACAGGAAATTAGAATAAGCCGTTTCGCATAGGAGAGTTCCTTCGCTATCAAATTAAGACCGCTTCTTGGAGGATCAACTACTACCAGCTCTACCTCTTCTTTTTCATTTCTTTTTTTCAAAAATTTCTCGACTGACTGATCGACAACCTCTACCCGATCTGACACCCCATGCTTCTCTGCGTTGCGGGCACAAAAAGATGTCAGCTGCTCACTACATTCTACGGCCACAAGATTAGCGCCAACTTTAGCAAGCGGAATGCTAAAGTTACCGGCTCCTGAGTAGAGATCATGAACTCGATCACCTTTCTTCAAATTAGAAGAGCGAACCACAAAATCAACCATTTTCTGGTTTACTTCAGTGTTAACCTGAGAGAATCCGCCAAGCGGCACCCCAATTCGGCTAGTGCCCGAAAGAGGAAGTTCAAGTATTTTTCTTCCATAGCCTCCAAGCTCTTTAGTAGCACTGATCAATGTTGCATCGCTAAAACAGTGCTTAGAAGCCTTCAAAATAGATTCTATTTCGGTTTTCGAAAGCTCTACTCGAGCTTTAAGCTGAGCAACTACGCCTTCTCGATCTGACTCAAGTATTATCGAACTAATTTTTCCAGAAATTGCCGGGGCTAAATTTTGGCAAGACTCTAGCACTTCGTTGATAGCGTTGTTTGAAATCTCACAACGAGAAATCGGAACAACAACTCTTGACTTGGATCGGTAAAAACCAATTTTTCCATCGTGACTAACATGAAGGTTAACTCTTCTTCTGTAGCTGAAAGGATTTGAGGGCTCAATTGGACTAACTTTTGAGAACTCTGACTCTGTTAGCCGCCTTGTTCTCAAAGCACCCAGAATCATTGACTGCTTGGCATCCAGCTGTTCCTGGTAGTTCATGTGTTGCAGCTCACACCCACCACAGCGACCATAAACAGAACAAGGTGGATCTACTCTTTTAGCTGATGAAGCTTCGACCTCTTCCAATTCAGTGCGAACAAAGCGCTCTTTTTTTTCGAGCACTTTCGCTGAGACCTGCTCACCTCTTATCGTATAAGGAACAAAAGCAGTTATGCCCAAAAGCTCCTGCTCCCCCTCAATAACTTCCCCCACTCCAGCACCACCGGAAGCAATCTCACGAATATTTACTTTAACTGATTCCACTGGCCTAAATTTGAGCTTTTTGCACCGAAGTTACAAACGGCCAGAACATAAGACCTAAGGCTAGCCGCCAGCGGTCAATTGCTCGGCTTCGCTTTGTTCTTTGAGAACTATTTTGGTTTGAGAGTCTTCGAGTTTTTTCACAGAGTGAAGGTTTAAATTTTGCTCTAGTTTCTTTACGCGCTCAGCAAATTGCTTGCGATCAAATTCTAATTTTTTGTTGTAATCTATTGTGGGTAGCTTAACCTTCAGAGGATTAACCGATTTTCCGTTGTCGTAAAAACGAAAATCGAGGTGAGGTCCAGTAGACCTACCCGTAGAGCCGACAGTCCCGATAACCTGGCCACGCTTAACTCGACTACCTACCCTTAGCCCTTTACTAATCTTAGCTAAGTGGAGATAGGCAGTCCCGTAACGAGGACCATGACTGATTTTAATCATGATTC
The DNA here is from genome assembly GCA_938022485.1 of uncultured bacterium. Classification (GTDB taxonomy): domain Bacteria; phylum Bdellovibrionota_C; class UBA2361; order SZUA-149; family CALKYB01; genus CALKYB01. The sequence continues at coordinate 5,989 of CALIEE010000255.1, forward strand.
CGTTTGGCCCTTTTCGACCAGCAAAAGTAACTTTTCCATCAGCAACACTTCGAACAGGTGTTCCTCTTGGCGCTGCAAAGTCCACTCCGCGATGAGGCTTTCTTCTGTTCAGGATTGGATGAAGTCTGGAATGAGAAAAGTGACTAGAAATTCTAGAAAAGCGAAGTGGGTAACGCAGGAAAGTGTTGCCCAGAATTTTACCTTCACGATCAACGACATGCTCCACGCCACTTCTATCCTTGATCTTAAAGGCACGAAAAACATCCCCTCCAACTCTAACACCGGCAGCAACTAATTCGCCATTTCCAACTTCTGTACCATCTTCTAAAAACTGCTTATTATAGATCACTGAAAAGCGGTCCCCGTTTTGCAAATCCTTGTCAAAACGAATCTTATTGGAAAACATATCGACAAAATCATCGACCATGGCATAACCCAGCCCGCTTCTCTCAGCAGCTTCAGAAAGTGTACTTTCAATTCTTCCTCCAGCAACCATTTCTTTGTTCTCAACTTCTTTTTCAAGAAGGTCGAAGGAGAATCGGCTGCTAGCTTCAGAGCTTGAAGCCTTTAAAATCCTAACGGTTCGAACCGGATCAATGTCCATAGAAACACGATCTAGCTGACCATCTTCTTTTCTAGAAAACTCAATTGCCTGTCCCGGTCTAAGGTGATGACTCACTTCTCGGGAGTTGCGTAGTAGTTTGTCAATTTGCCTGGCTTCAATTGCCGGAAAGCCATAGCGGTCAAAAATAGCCAGCCAAGTATCTCCTGAGCTAACTTTGTGTGAAAAAACGCCAGCAAGAGTAACCGTCTCGACTTTGGGCCTAGGGTTTATCACGGCCTCTGGTTTTTCTACGGAAGGTCTCTGGCGTGAAACTCCTAGCCCATCACTGGCTGGATTGGAAATAGACAGATTAGAAATAGTGGAATTAGATATAGACTGCCCAGAGTCGAAAGAGTTTCGCAAAGAGGCTCTGCTAGCTGGCATAGCAGCTAAGGTAGCAACTGGTGGAAGATCAACTTTAGCCGCTGGATCCAAAGCAACCTTAGCTTGAGAATTTTCCGCAGAACTTGCGACTAACGATCCAGCAGTCCCGACAACTCCATCCCTAGCCAATTCATTTTTAACCTCCGAGGCTACTGTCAACCCAGAGAAATTAGTCTGGGCATCAGGTGTTTCAATAGCTCGAGAAGCAGAGGAGACTACTAACTTACCTTCTCTTGTCTTTGACTCAATATCTGAAAGAAGAGGATCTTCTTCACCCAGTAGCGTCCACTTAGCGACAAGCGTAATCACCAAGCCAAGAGCAATAATGCCCAAATTACCAGGCCGGAAAAAACTATCCCCTGCCCCTCTTTTTTTAACTGCCTGCCCTTCCAGAGCAGGGCGGTAAAGTCGAGGAATTGCTTCCGAATGACTCCAGTCAACGGTCTTAAGTGGTTTTTGTTTTTTAGCCTGAGACATTGTTTCTTGCGTATCCGAAAATAAAAATACCTTCTGGAAGATGAAAGCTCAGGATACTAATACAACATTGAATTTTATGCATGGGCCAATTGGGGAAAACCCTTTTACTAAGCCTTCAGGATTTTTGAAGCCAAACTAGAAAATATCAGGTTGATATCATTTTTTTCCACAGACTCTATGATAGAAGCCCGTGGACGATTTTAACCTAAAACAGACTAAATAGATGAGAATACTGGGCCGACTAATGGGTTTAGATGTAGGCGATGCTAGGGTCGGCGTTGCCATAAGCGATGAGCTTGGAATCACTGCTCAGCCCCACTCAACTCTAAAACGCAGCTCAGGCGATAAATCTTTGCTCAAACAGATACATGGAATCCTCGAAGAACTTTCCATTAAAAAGGTGATAGTTGGCCTTCCGCTAGGCCTTGATGGCAACGAGACCGAGCAAACTAAAAAAACGAGGGCTTTCGCCCAACTACTTGAGCAATCGCTTTTGTCTGCTGGGCTGGCGGTTGAGATTGATTTTCAAGACGAGCGCCTTTCCTCGGTTGAAGCTGAGCGCATTCTCCAGGACAAAAAGCTAAGAAATTCAGATAGGCGGGCAGCAGTGGACAGAATGGCCGCTTCTATTCTACTTAGAAGCTACCTCGAATCTAAGCTTTAATTCATAGTAAAATAAAAGGTTTACATTTTCACGAATCAATTAGAGACTGCTATTCGTCAAATGATAAGGTCTGGTGACCTCATTGGCGGTCTAATTACAACCTGACGTATGACCTAAAGCTTGCAAACTCTATTTTAAAAAAATGGCCTCTCGAGGACTTTCCAATTTAATCAATTTTATACTCTTTGGTGGGGCCTTAGCCGCAGGCTGCTTTCTCACCTACAAACTTCTCGGTGATTTTATTCTCAATCCTGCTGACCCCAATGGTCAGGATCAGTCCTTTATTGTCGAGCCAGGGTGGGGGCTAAAGAAGATCGCTTCCGAACTTGAAAATAGAAAGATTATTAACAACAAACATTCTCTTTCTGTCCTGAGTCAATTCATGAAGGGCCCTGATGGAAAAAAACTCAGTGAAGCCAAAATTCTCTCTGGTGAATACAAAATGTCACCAGCCAAAGCTCCTAAGGCCTTGCTGAACAATCTGGCTGAAGCCAAGATTGTTTATCACGAATTCAGTATCCCCGAAGGGTTCACTCTAAAACAAATTGCAAAAAAGATGGCTGCAACCACACTTTGCACAGAAGAAGAAGCCAATAAGCATTTTAATAGCCCTGTAGTGGTAGATCAGTTTGGCATTCCAGCCAGCACTGTTGAGGGCTATCTTTACCCATCAACTTATAAATTCACGAGACCTGATAATGCTCGCACCATGATCGAGCAGATGATCAAAGAAGGCCAAAAAGTAAGAACTGAAGACCTTGAAAGACGTGCCCACGAGTTAAACATGACTTGGCACAATGTGATGACACTGGCCTCGATTATTGAAAAAGAAACTAGTGAGGCTTCAGAAAAGAAAATCATTTCCTCCGTCTTTCACAATCGAATGAGTATACAAATGCCATTGCAAACAGATCCCACTGTTATCTATGGCATACCGAACTTTGATGGGAACCTATCCAAGCAGCATTTAAAAACACCGGGGCCTTATAACACCTATTTGAACACCGGGCTTCCTCCAACACCGATTGCAAGCCCGGGCAAGGACTCGATAGACGCTGCACTTTATCCTGCTGACACAGAGTACCTGTTCTTTGTCTCCAAGGGAGATGGAACTCATCAATTTTCAGTCACCTACGCGGATCACACTAAGGCCGTAAATCAGTATCAGAAAGGCAAGGCCTCGCCGGAACCGACTAAGAAAAAGAAGAAGAAAAAGAAAGTAGTAAAAAAGGTAGAGAAGAAGGTCCAAAAGAAAGTAGAGAAAAAAGTCGAAAAACAGTCAAAGCCTAAAAGTGACCCTGGCAAGTTAAAAAGGAAAAAAGGGCCTCTTTCTCAGCTTGAGTTGGACTTCTAACTTCCTTGTGGGCTTGCCTACAAAATTGGCACTCTAGAAGTGAAAGACCTTAATAATTTAATAAGGAAAACTGCTAAAACAATAACTCGAAATCGCCGAGTTAATTTTTTTTCCTGCAACCTTCTTTCAGCTCTGTTACTGATCCTAGCTTGCATTGCCTTCTTTTCAGCAAGTCTACCATCTCCAATGTCTATCATCCTGGGCTTGATCGCTTTGGTTTCATCTCTTTTCTGGTTCTATAAAAGCCTCGCTTTCTGGCCTTCCGCGAGCAAAGAAGAAGCTGCAAAATTAATTGACCGAGAAACCAAGGCTAAAGAAAGGTTCTTAACTATTGCCACGGCTGAGACAGAGACTCACGCCACTAACTTTATTTCCAGACAAGCCCAAAAGTTCAGTCATACCTTTAACATTAAAGAGACCCTTCCGTTTAAACTTGAAAAAACCTCTACGGTTTCCCTTTGTCTCTCGCCATTTGTCACTCTGGCTATCTTGGCACTGCTTTACTCCAATAGAACACC
>CALIEE010000256.1 GCA_938022485.1 uncultured bacterium
GCTGATTTGAATATTAGGTCGAATAGTTTTGTGAATCGAGCAAGAAGCAGCAGCCGGTATGGTTCTGCTTGGACCGCAGCGTTTAGCTACTTAAATCCAAATAATAAGTTGGACTTTTCAGATACTGTGGAGTTACTTCATATCTTGGGAGTACCTAAAAGTAGAGTTGCGAATGTAAACGATTTTGGAGACCAATACTTCTAAGACTTAACTTTCTAACCTTAGAACGAGATCTCCACCTGAAACTCTGGAGCCAGCTTTTAACTTAGTTTCAGCTATTTTACAGTCAGTTTGTGCCGAAACCACAGTTTGCATCTTCATAGCTTCAAGAATAAACAGTGGATCTCCGGTTTTAACCTGATCGCCAGGGGAAACATGGAGTTCCACTATTACTCCAGCTAGGGGAGCACCCACATGGGCTGGATTGTTTGGGTCTGCTGGTTGGTTTTCATCAACAGAGGCTCCTGAGCTTTTATCACTTACACTAATGCCACGGGTTTGACCGTTTAAGTCAAAGAATACAGTCCTTTTTCCTTTTTCGTCGGCTTCGGAGAGGGTTACTAAAGATATGTACAAAAGCTTTCCGGGTTCTAGCTCTACTGAAATTTCCTTTCCTTCCTCAAGGCCATAGAAGAAAGCTTCTGAAGGGAGAACCATTAACCGGCCATAAAGGTCTCTCGCTTTTGCAAAGTCCTTAAACACTTTAGGATAAAGAAGATAACTTAAAACATCTTTGTTTGAGGGTTCAACATTTGAAAAAGCTCGGATATCTTCAGCAGCTTTTTCAAAATTAGCAGGAGGTTGGGGTGGGAGCTTAACGGTCTCTTCACCTTTTAGCACCTTGCTTCTAAATTCTTCAGGAAAGCCTCCATAAGGGATTCCAATCTCTCCTCTCAGAAAGCTAACCACGCTTTCTGGTAGACTAAGACTGCTCGCCTGTTCAACAAGCTCTTCAACACTTAGCTCGTTGGCGACCATGAATAGAGCTAGGTCTCCAACTACTTTGGAGCTGGGTGTTACTTTCACAATGCGACCAAAAAGATGATTCACCGCAGTGTAGGCTTCCTTTATTTCTCGGACTTTGTCTCCTAAGCCTAAGCTTTCTGCTTGTGGCTTTAGATTGGAATATTGGCCACCAGGAATTTCGTTTATATAAACCTCTGCGGTGGAAGTTTTAAGATCTGACTCGAAAGGTTTGTAAATCTCCCTGACGGCTTCCCAGTAAGACCCTATCGAAACTAGTTCTTTGGCTTGGATAGTACTTTCTCTTGAGGTGTTTTCTAGGGACCTAACCAATCCTTCGAGTGAGGGCTGGCTGGTCACTCCGGAAACAGCGGAAAAAGCACAGTCTACCACTGATACACCAGCTTCGGCTGCTTTTAAGTAAGTTGCGATTTGACCACCTGCAGTATCGTGGGAGTGAAGATGAATAGGTAGATCGGAGTTAGCCCTCAGCTGTTCAACTAAAAGCTTTGCAGATTCTGGCCGTAGCAATCCAGCCATGTCTTTTATAGCAAGGATTTCAGCGCCAGCTCTTTCTAGTTGCTCAGCCAAGTCTTTATAGTAGGAAAGATTGAACTTACCGTCTTTGCCAGCAGCTTCTTCGTTTGCGAGATCTCCGGTATAGCAGATGCATACTTCAGCAATGCCGCCAGCTTCCTTTACTGCATCAATGGAAACTTTCATTTTTTCAGGTGAATTTAGGCAGTCAAATATTCTGAAAATATCTATTCCTGACCTATGAGCTTGTTTGATGAACTCAACGATTACGTTGTCAGGGTAGCGTGTATAGCCTACGGCGTTTGAACCTCTGGCAAGCATTTGGAAAGGGATGTTAGGTATACGCTCTCTTAGGCACTCCAATCTTTCCCAAGGATCTTCTTTTAGAAATCGCAAAGAGACATCAAAGGTAGCCCCGCCCCACATCTCTAGGGAAAATAAATTAGAGGCTTTCTTAGCTACGCAATTTGAAATATTGAGCATGTCAATAGTTCTAAGTCGAGTTGCTAATAATGATTGATGAGCATCTCTGAAAGAGGTGTCGGTAATTAGAAGTTCATTAGAATTTTTCAAGTTGTCTAGAAAAACTTCTTTACCTTGTTCCAGCAAGGTATCTCGCCAACCTTTCGGTACTTTCGAGTCAGGTAGAAAAGGCACCTCCGGAGTTTTAAGCTTCTCTGGTCTTGTCAGCGCTGGCATCAATTCATGACCATTCACTTTCACTTCTCCGAGAAAGCGTAGCAGCCTATTCGCTCTATTCTTTCTTCTAGGAAACTTGTATAGCTCTGGAACTTCCTTAATAAAATTGGTGTGACATTTTCCAGTTAAAAAAGTTTGGTGTTTTAGAATGTTCGATAAGAAGGGAATATTCGACTTTACCCCTCTTATTCGGAATTCAACCAAAGCCCTAGAAAGTCTTCGAGCAGCCTGTTCCATCGTTTCGCCGGAAGCAGTCACCTTTACTAGAAGTGAATCATAATACGGCAGTACTTCGGCCCCAGCAAAAGCTGATCCTGCGTCCAGCCTAATTCCAAAACCTGATGCGGAGCGGTAGGTTACAAGTGTTCCATAGTCTGATTCAAAATCCTTGCTGGCATCCTCAGTCGTAATTCGACACTGAATGGCGCAACCTCGAATAGAAAGCTTTTCTTGTGAAATTCCTAGGTCGCTTAAGGTTTCCCCAGCTGCAATTCTAATTTGGCTTTGGACAAGATCGATTCCGGTTATTTCTTCGGTTACCGTATGTTCTACTTGTATTCTAGGATTAATTTCGATGAAGAAAATTTCTTCCTCTTCTGATACGAGAAACTCAGCGGTTGAGGCTGCCTTAAGGTTGAGAGCTTTTGCTAACTTGATGGCGTAGTCGTATAGATCTTTCTTTTTTCGGGTATCAAGAGATAAAGCTGGAGCGTATTCTATTATTTTCTGATGTCGCCTTTGAACAGAGCAATCTCTTTCGAAAAGATGAACGACATTATCCTGACCATCCCCTAATAGCTGTACTTCTATGTGTCTAGGATTTGAAATATATTTTTCTAAAAATATTTCTTCTCGACCGAAAGCAAGCCCGGCTTCACTCTTGGCTTCCTGATAGTCTTTCGCCAGCTCAGACTGGTTGTGAGCAACCCTCATACCTCTTCCACCTCCACCAAAGGAGGCTTTGAAAATTACAGGGTAGCCGACCTTATCGGCAAAACTTTCTGCTTCCGAGATCTCTTTGATTTCATCACTGCCCTCAATTAAAGGAATTCCATTGGCACTAGCCAATGCCCTAGTTTTCACTTTGTTTCCGGTTAGCTCGAGAGTTTCACTGGATGGACCAATAAATGTAATACCTTCGGCCTCACATCTTTCTCTAAAGTCTTTTCTTTCGGATAAGAAGCCATAGCCCGGGTGGATCGCTTCAACCCCTGCCTCCTTAGCAATCTTCAAAATAGCTTCAATATTTAAATAGGAAGCCACAGGATTTCCCGGAGGAGCCAGCTGGTAGGACTCGTCGGCTTTATAGCGATGCAAGGAAAAACGATCTTCCCAAGCAAATATCGCAACTGTTGGAATTCCCAGTTCAGTAGCTGCTCGAAAAACTCTTATTGCAATTTCGCCACGGTTTGCGACGAGAAGCTTTTTAAAGGGAGGCATTTTTTAACTCTTTTCTATTAGTTCTATTCTTTAAGGCTACCTAGGGCTGGGCCGTTTGTCTTGGTAAATGACCTCTACACTTAGATAGTATTCTTTGATTTTTCTATTCACTTCATTTGCTGTCTATCTGATGATGTATCTCTTATACTATTGCATCCGCGGCAGCCCTTGACTTTATTTCCACACTGGGACACTTTAGCCTACTAAAGTGAAAGGCCTTTTCGTCTTTTGTCGTATTTAGAAGGAGCTTAAGTCAGGTGAAAGAAAAAAAATCCCTTGAACAAGCCATAGTTGGACTAAACTCAGAGAGGGAAGTTACTGAATTCCTTAGGGATTTACTAACCTCTAGGGAGTTGAAAGAGTTTCGAAATCGTTGGGTAGCGGCGCAACAACTTGCCGAAGGCGTCCCTTATACTCAAATCGAGAAGGATACAGGTCTAAGCTCAACCACTATTGCCCGAGTTTCAAAGTGGTTGAGAGATGGAGCAGGGGGGTATAGAAACGCCCTCGGATTGGATCAGGAAGGATAGATACAATGAGTGGAATACGACTAGCGGTGCAGAAGTCAGGGAGATTGAGCGAAAAATCATTGGAGCTTCTGTCTGAATGCGGCATCAATTTTTCTTTAAATAAGAGTAAGCTTACTGCTGTCTCTAGAAACTTCCCA
>CALIEE010000257.1 GCA_938022485.1 uncultured bacterium
GGCACTCCAATTATAGGGCCAAACACCTCTCTGGCATCCTCTAAACCAAGCACTCCTCCTGGATAGTTTCGACAATCTATCCCTGATTTTGATTGATAACTATCCTCTCCAAGAGCAGTAATCATTTTATTAGACAGAGCAAATTGTTCATCCGAGGGTTGTCCTCGTGTCATATCTAAGGCTAATCCTGAAGCCTTCAACTCTTCATAGCGTTCTCGCACATTATCGTCTGTTTTTGACATACCTTCCCCGCTTTTAATCTTTCCTACGCTAAACTTTCACTACCCTGCTTCTTCTTCAACCGTTCCAGAACACAGTCAGGAACCAAAGCTGAGACATCACCACCAAAGCTAGAAATTTCTCGGACCATGCTTGAGCTAATAAAAGAACAGTCTTTTGAAGTCATCAAAAAAACAGTTTCAACATCTTCGTCCAGCTGGCGATTCGTAATGGCCATTTGGGACTCATATTCGTAATCAGAAACAGCCCTGAGCCCCCGAATGATAACACCCGCTTTTTGCTGTTTACAAAAATCGACTAGCAGTCCGTCAAAGGAAGCAACTTCAAAACCTTGACTCTCATTCTTCAAACACGCTGAGATTATTTCTTCCCGCTCACTAACAGAAAAAAAATTATTCTTTGCGGGATTGTTAGCAACTGCGACGATCACACGATCAAATACTCTTCCAGCTCGTCGAGTAATATCCAAATGCCCATTTGTGAAGGGATCAAAACTACCAGCATAGACTGCTGTTGATTTTAGTTCTTTACTCATCTCAGTTCTAGGTCTAGCACCTTACTTGCATATAAAAAGTCTTATCCGACTTTGGCCGTAAGTTCTATCCACCAAAAGTTCAAAATTATCAATCTTCCCTGACCCTTTGAGACTACCGTGGTCCAACTCTTGGGCTGATTCCACAACCACTAGAGCATTCTCAGCCAGACAACCAGAAGCTTTCAGCTTGGACATCAGCTCAACAAGATTAAGCTCCGAATATGGAGGATCAGAGAAAACCAGAGAAAACTGACTATTATTATCGCCTTTCGTGGTAAATTTCTGTTGCTCCAAAAACTTATCAACACGAGAGTGGATCACCTTAGACCCCACTAGCGCCAACTTATCTATATTAGCCTGAACAGCCTTTACCGAACCTTTATCAGAATCCACGAACACTGAGGATTCAGCTCCTCTCGATATAGCTTCGAGGCCTAGAGAGCCGCTACCACAGAAGATATCTAAAACACTCGCTTCTTCAAAAGAAATCCTACTGGCAAGAATTGAGAATAGAGCCTCTCTAACCCTGTCAGTGCTGGGCCTAGCGGAACTGGGAACATCCAAAAGGCGTCCCCTGAATCGACCTCCAGTAATGCGTATCAAGCTTAAGCTCCCGAATGGGCTAAAAAGGTATGGATGCTAAACAAACGAAAAGACCTTAACTAAACTTTCGATGTTACTTGACAAACATACAAGGTTTATCAATTATGCGCCAGCTCAAGGCCATCTCCAATGGTCTTGGCATGGTTATTGGGGGAGGTAGCTCAGTTGGTAGAGCAACGGCCTTTTAAGCCGTGGGTCGCGGGTTCGAGCCCCGCTCTCCTCACCACTTTGCCTTCATGTGCAGCTTAGTTATAGCATGAAAAAGACCCCTAAAAACCACAGCTACGTTTTTACAGCCTGCTCGAACAGGCTAATCTAGTCCTCGGACTGACTTTTCTTTTTTCTAGTAGTTTTCTTCTTAGCAGTAGACTTTTTCTTACTAGCAGCTTTTTTTGTTGTCGATTTCGCAGCAGACTTTCTGGTTTTTCTTTTAGTAGTCGCTTTCTTAGTCGTCTTCTTAGCAGCCACTTTCTGTTTGCTTGCTTTTTTAGCAGTCACCTTTTCCGTGTTTGTCTCTTCTACTACTTCCTCTGCTATCTCTTCTGAAGTCGTCTTTTTGGCAGCTGCCTTCTTGGTAGTAGTTATTTTGCTAGCAGCTTTCTTAGCAGTGGGCTTTTTAGCAGCTGCTTGCTTAGAAGTTGTGCGTTTTTTACTCTTTTTACAAATCTTCTTTATTTTCTTAACCAGGTCCTCAGAACTGAAAGGCTTGGCTACACAGGCTGACTTTACGGTATTTAAAGAGGCTGGAACATGTTCCACATCATCCATAGTAGCAACCATCAAAAACGGTATCTTGGCCAATGACTCATCACTGCGAATTGCCTCAAGCAAATCCAACCCTGGCATGTCAGGCATGTGCCAGTCGGCAATCACTAGATCTATAGTGTCTTTCTTGAGAGTTTCTAGAGCCTCTTCAGCTCCACTTACTTCAACAAAGTGGTTGAACCCCTCTTTTTTCAACGAACTGCGAAGAATTCTTCTCATTACCTCAAAGTCATCGACCAGAAGTATCTTCATCTCTTTGGAAACACCGCTAACAGACATAATAACCTCAATAAATAAAACCAGTGAAACTAGTAATTTGAGCTGAGCCAATCAGCTCCTCTCACTACTTAATGATCGACACTTCAGAGTCTAAAATTTAGCCAATAAAGCCAGCCTAGGATTAGCAAGTAAGTTCAGCGAGTTACCAATGCAAGCAGGTCTCTACTTCTGCGGAAAAACCGAAAAACTTAAACGATATTGAAAAACTAAATAAAGTTAGTCGGGGTTAAGCTTCAAAACCAAGTCTTTTAATTTCTTCAAAGAGAAGGTGTTTAGAGATAGGTTTAACTACATAACTTTCACAGCCATTTTTAAAAGCATCTATGACAGTCTCAGAGTCACCTAAAGCTGTAGTCATAATCACTTTAACCGCACCATCAGGCTCCACAGCATTTAGTTTTTCAAAAGCCCTAATTTTTCTTAAGACTTCTTGTCCACTCAATTTAGGCATCATTATATCTAGACAAAGCAATTGATAAGCATCACTTGTCCCAAAATTATTCTTGAAAACCTCTAGTGCCTCCTCCCCATCAACAGCGACTTCACATTCACCCAATTCACCCAGCATTCTAAGAAGTATAGAGCGGCTCGTAAAATCATCCTCTGCGATAAGTATCTTCATCAATAACTCCAAAAAGAATCAATTTCTAGGTGATATGAACTATTGTTCTTCGGCTACTTGAGGTACCAAGCCCGGCCTGCGATGTTGATAAGCTACCACCAGCGAAAGTAAAACTCCAGCAGCTATGGCTATAGCCGCTCCTGGCGACGCATCCAGCCAGGCAGAGATATAAACTCCGCCAAAAGAGAATAAGCTTTTAAATCATGAGTCGAAGGGCGAGTCCAAGCCCTGCCATAAAAGACCTTAGGTTTCCAAGTGCTTTAGCACAGCAGCGGCGAGTTTTTGGGCGCCTTGATTGTCGCCGCCTT
>CALIEE010000258.1 GCA_938022485.1 uncultured bacterium
TCTGCTCTCTAAGTTCGAGTGCTCGAAAATAGGGGCGTAATTTTTGGCTAGTTGTTCTCTGAATATAGCTCAGTAATAGCCGCCTGTTAGCAAGGTCTTATGGGGGTACTGGCTCTATTTCAAGGACTTGCAATAAAACTCCACAAATCCCGTCTAAATCACTCAGACACTATATTATGTGTTGACATGGGCGAGGTGACACAATATCTTGTGTTTGCTGACTTGGGCCCGATATCTCCAGAAAATGCCTGGAATAACTAGATATTTCGAATTGAGGGGATTGAAAGGGGCCGTTGTCCACAGGATCGGTGAGTGAAAGCGAATCAAAATAGCCGGTTTACTCACAGGTGGGAGGGGAAAGTTTGTGGACAACGCCTTTGTTCGCTCAGGTTGGGAAGACTAGTGTGCCACAGGCTTAGGTGAGTGGCGAAAGGCCTTTTTTACGAACATGACTAGAGGCAAGGTCGGTTTAGAGAAGGGGCTAGGATTGAGGAAAAACTGGACAAAGGAAAAAGGGTAATTAGGTATGTTGGATATCAGCGGAAAAGCACAGGTAGTTAAGCGAAACGGAGACGTCGTAGATTTTGATTCTGCGCTGATTTACCGCGCCGTGGAAATGGCTTTTCTTGCTGAGAATGAACAAGGTAAAGACGAAAAACTGCCCGCAGACCTTCAACAAGAGCTAGATAAAGTTGTAGGTGAAGTTGTTCAAATGGCGGTGCCAGACCCGACACTGGACATTTCTGTTTCTGTCGAGAAACTTCAAGATTTAGTCGAGATGCAATTAATGCGTTTCGGGCACTACAAAGTGGCCAAGTGTTATATTCTGTACAGAGAGGATCGCACCAAGGCTAGAAGCCTTAAGGGTAAAGCCACTGAGCAAGAGAAGCGAACTATTGAAGTAGTTGCGGCTGACGGTTCTAAAAGCAGCTTGGAGTGGAGTGATCTTCAATCCAGACTTGAAAGAGCTTTCAAGGGGCTAGATAACTGTACAACAGAAGGTTTAGAGGATGAGATTTCTAGATCTCTCTTTAACGGTATTGCCGAGGAAGAGGTTGATAGAGCACTGGTTCTCGCTACCCGGTCTAAAATTGAGAAGGAGCCTCAGTACTCCAACGCCTCAGCTAACTTGCTTCTAGACATAGTTTACGGGCATGTCTTTGACCTGGATAAACCTGGTCCTGTCGACGAACAAACTTATAGAGATGGCTTCGCTAAGTATGTTGAAATTGGCATTGAGCATGAAAGAACCACGCCAGCTCTGAGAGAATATGACTTAGAGAGAATTGCAGCAGCTCTGAAACCTGAAAGGGATAAGGACTTCCTCTATATCGGTCTTCAGACCGTTTTCGATCGTTATCTGCTCCACGTAGAAGGAAAGAGAATAGAGACTCCCCAGTACTTTTGGATGCGAGTAGCGATGGGCTTGGCTGCTGCTGAGGATGATAAGAATGCGAGAGCAATTGAGTTTTATAATGTTCTTTCTACCTTTAGATTCGTGTCTTCGACTCCAACGCTTTTTAACTCAGCTACGCTGCACCCTCAGCTGAGCTCATGTTACCTTTCAACGATTAATGATGACCTTGGTCACATTTATAAAGTTATTGGCGACAATGCTCAGCTTTCAAAGTGGGCTGGCGGAATTGGAAACGACTGGACAAACATTCGCTCTACTGGTGCGCAGATCAAGGGAACCAATGGAGAAAGCCAAGGAGTTATACCTTTTCTAAAAGTTGCCAACGACACGGCTATAGCAGTTAACCAAGGCGGAAAGAGAAAAGGTGCAGTCTGTGCCTATCTTGAAACCTGGCACTTAGAGATCGAAGAGTTTCTCGAACTAAGGAAAAACACAGGTGACGAGAGACGCAGAACTCACGACATGAACACCGCGAACTGGGTTCCTGACCTGTTCATGAAGCGTGTCGTTGATAATGGAACTTGGACCTTGTTTAGCCCAAGTGAAGCACCGGATTTACACGATCTCTACGGCAAAGAGTTCGAAAAGCGCTACGCAGAATACGAAGAGATGGCAGTTGCTGGAAAACTTCGACAATCTAAGCAAGTGCCTGCGGTTGAGCTTTGGAGAAAAATGCTCTCCATGCTTTTCGAAACAGGGCATCCTTGGATTACGTTTAAAGACCCATCTAACATTCGCTCGCCTCAAAGTCATGCCGGGGTGGTGCACAGCTCCAATCTTTGTACTGAGATTTTGCTCAATACTAGTGAGAAAGAGACGGCTGTTTGTAACTTGGGTTCTATCAATCTTCCTATCCACGTTAGGGATGGAAAGCTTGATGAAGAGTTGTTGTCTTCGACAATCAAGACCGCGGTTAGAATGTTGGATAATGTAATTGATATTAATTATTACCCAACTGAAGAAGCAAAAACTTCTAACCAAAAGCACCGTCCAGTAGGTATGGGCGTAATGGGATTCCAGGATGCTCTCTATAAACTAAAAATTAGCTACGCCAGTGATGAAGCCGTTGATTTTGCTGATAGCAGTATGGAGATGATCTCTTACTACGCTATTTTGACATCTTCTGAGTTGGCTAAGGAGAGAGGAGTCTACGGTAGTTATGAGGGTTCTAAGTGGAGTAAGGGAATTATTCCCTTAGATTCTTTAGACCTACTAGCGGAAGAGAGAGGGGGTCATTTAGAAGTAGATCGCACTACTCGCATGGACTGGCAAAAAGTTAGAGATAGTATCTCAGCAAACGGAATGAGAAATAGTAATGTTATGGCAATTGCTCCAACAGCGACTATTGCTAACATTACTGGAATCACTCAGTCTATTGAGCCGACTTACAGAAACCTTTTTGTTAAATCTAACCTTTCTGGTGAATTCGTCAGTGTAAACCCTTACTTAGTAGAGGAGCTTAAAAAGCTCGACCTCTGGGATGACGAGATGATTGATGACCTGAAATATTTTGACGGGATCATTACTCAGATTGAAAGAATTCCGGATGAGTTAAAGGAGCTATACCTGACAGCCTTCGAGATAGATTCGTCGTGGTTGATTGAGTGTGCCAGTCGTCGACAAAAATGGATCGACATGGGGCAATCTCTAAACCTTTATCTCGCTGTGCCAAACGGAAAGAAACTTAACGAGATGTACTTAAACGCTTGGAAGTCAGGTCTTAAAACGACTTACTACTTACGTTCACTAGGTGCCACTCAGATTGAAAAGTCTAGTATTGATATTAACAAAAGGGGAGTTCAACCAAAGTGGATGAAGAACAAATCTGCATCCAGCTCGGTTGAAGTAACCCGACAAACCTCAGCCCCGCAGGAGTTAACGGGTGGTTGTGAGGCTTGCGAGTAATAATTTTGAAGTAGTTTGTCGTTTAACGCTATTAAGTTAGTAAGCGTTCAGGTGGTTCTTATCGAGGCTTAAAAATTCCGACGAGTGAGTCGTATTTATAGATACGTCGCAGCGAGGAGGTAATTTTTGTAACGAAGAGAAGGGCCGCCTGAGCGCTTACGGTGAATTTTGAGAAGAAGTGGATAGAGAAATGGAGGAAAGATAATGTCTTGTTGCTCAGCAGAAGAAGAACAGCCGTATGATCTTAGCAGAGAAGTTAATGTTGAAGATAAAAAACTAATTAACTGTAAGGCGGTTGATGTAAACCAGCTTCACCCAATGAAGTACAAGTGGGCTTGGGAGCATTACATGAACGGTTGTAATAACAACTGGCTTCCTACTGAAGTACCGATGCAGAAAGATATTGAGCTTTGGAAATCCAACAAGCTCACTGAAGGCGAGCGTCAGGTTATCATGAGAAACCTAGGCTTCTTTAGCACTGGTGAGAGCCTTGTCGGAAACAATATCGTTCTTGCTATCTTTCGGCATGTCACTAATCCCGAAGCTAGACAGTACTTGCTGCGGCAGGCCTTTGAGGAAGCAGTCCACACTCATACTTTCCAGTATATTGTTGATTCACTGGGTCTTGATGGTCGTGAAGTTTTTAACATGTACCATGAGGTCGACTCTATTAAAGGAAAAGATGACTTCGTAATGTCTCTTACAGAGTCCGTGCTGGACCCTGAATTCTCAACGGACTCAGTGGAAGGTATTCAAGACTTCATCAAGAACTTGGTGGGTTTTTATGTGATAATGGAAGGAATCTTCTTTTATAGCGGATTCGTAATGATTCTTTCTTTCCATCGTCAAAACAGATTGACCGGAATAGGAGAGCAGTTCCAGTATATTTTAAGGGATGAAAGTATCCATCTTAATTTTGGAGTTGATTTGATCAACACAATTAAGGCGGAGAATCCTGAAGCTTGGACTCCTAAATTGCAGAAAGAGATCATCGAAATGATTGATCAAGCTGTGCGTTATGAATACGCCTATGCTTGTGACTGTCTGCCTGATGGAGTTTTGGGACTTAATTCTGAAGTGTTTGAAGAATATGTTCAGTATGTTGCTGACAGGAGACTTGAAAGAATTGGACTACCAGCCCAGTATAACTCCAAGAATCCTTTCCCTTGGATGAGTGAAACTATTGACTTGGCTAAAGAGAAAAACTTCTTTGAAACCAGAGTTACTGAGTATCAATCTGCTGGTTCGCTTGAGTGGTAGCCTAATCGCCCAGGTTCCAGCGGCTCTTCGTTGAATAGGAGGCCTCATGGCTGCGTTGTATACCCACTACAACTCACTCTTCGGCCTCCATTCGCCTCGATCAGCAGAATCTTGAGCGCTTAGAGAAAGAGTTGAGATTCCATTAGCTTGGAGTTTTGATAAAGGGCGGTTTATCCGCCCTTTTATTTATCTAGGACCTTTTACACCGCCATGTGGCATTTCCTTAAAACTTATCCTGCTCGTTACTGGCACTACTATCTTTGTGGGATAATTGCGCTGCTTGTCACTAACTACGTTGGTACTCTAATTCCTCGCAAAATTGAAACAGCAGTCGACTTGATTGGTAGTGGAGCAGGCTCTTCAGAGATAGTCGCTATAGTTCAGGGTATTTTTGTTTTAAGCTTGGTTTTATTGGTGGTGAGAACGTTTTCTCGAATACTGATATTTTTCCCAGGC
>CALIEE010000259.1 GCA_938022485.1 uncultured bacterium
AATAAAAACCGGACCGAATTTAGTGAGTGTTTAGCTAACGCTTACATAAGCTACACCAAAAATATTTTAGGGATTATTAATGATTAAGAAAATTTCACTTTTAGTT
This sequence comes from uncultured bacterium, assembly GCA_938022485.1. Taxonomy (GTDB): domain Bacteria; phylum Bdellovibrionota_C; class UBA2361; order SZUA-149; family CALKYB01; genus CALKYB01. Next base: position 107 of record CALIEE010000259.1, read on the forward strand.
GGAGCCTTAGTGCTTTTCTCAACTCCGGCACTCGCTCTTGACCAAGCCGAGTTCAACAAATTGATGGCTACTTATTTAAAGGATGAGAAGAACCTAGATACCGTCAGCGGTGCTTTGCAAAAGCATTTCCAAAACCAGCGAGTCAAACAGCAGCAGAAAGCTCAGCAAGACCAAGCTAAGGCGATGGAAAAAGAGTTTGAAAACCCAGTGACAATTCCGCTCGAAGGTAGTCCTTTTAAAGGCCCTGAGAACGCAAAAGTTACAGTTGTTGAATTCTCAGACTTTGAGTGCCCTTATTGCTCCAGAGGAAAGGATGTAATGGAACAGGTTCTTAAGGCCTATCCTAAAGATGTCAAAGTTGTCTTTAAGCATCTTCCTCTAGCTTTTCACAAAAATGCTAAGCCTGCTGCTAGAGCGACAATGGCTGCTCACGAGCAAGGTAAGTTCTGGGAAATGCATGACAAGCTTTTTCAAAATCAGAAAAACTTGAAGGAAGACTTTTTCATCAAAACCGCCAAGGACATTGGACTGGATGTTGAGAAATTCAAAACTGATTACAAAAGCGGTAAGTATGACAAACAGATCGACTCTGACATGGCGATTGCTGCCAAAAACGGTATCAGAGGGACTCCAGGTTTCTTTGTAAACGGCGTATCAGTTAAAGGTGCCCAACCTTTTGAACATTTTAAAATGCTAATCGACCGTTGGTTGGAGAAAAAGAAAGGCTAATAGCAATATTCTAATAGCAAAGAAAAAGCCGAGCTATGCTCGGCTTTTTCTTTGCCTCTTACTTCAGAATTGCAAACTTGACTTAATTACTATAAAAAGGGATTTTTACTGCGGTAGAAGACTAAAAGCAGTCTTGGATCGGGGGAAACTCCTTCCTCAGGTCGAAGTCTGATTCCCCCAATTCCATTAGAAGGTTAAAAAAATGTCAGGATTTTTCCCCTTAGCCATTATAGCCCGAACTGATTTCAACTTGTTGTTAGTTCGACTTCCAACGCAAGCCCCCAACCTAGATTTAGAGAGGGCTTCGGCGATCAGCAATTCTCTTAAAATAGCCTTGGACAACACTGATGCTCCAATAAGAAATATCGTTAATAGCTTAAGAAGTATGTCCAGTGAAATCGATCTTCTGGTTCAATCATTAGATAAAGAGCCAAATGATCTTTCGACCCTCACAAGCGAACTTGAGAGAATTAAAACCCTCTGCCAATCAGCTATAAATGCGGAAGCGTTTATAAGCTAAAATAGCTTTAAGAAAGAATCTGTCCTGTTTCTAATTTTGGTTTTATTAATCAAATGTTTTTGGAATCGGAACAGACTTCTTTCACTTCAATTCGTTGTAATTCCAAGTGCGTCGGGTTAGATTCTGAATATGTTCAAAAGATTTGAATTCTCTCCCTTCAAGACCATCTTTGCGATACTGCTAGCGACAGTTATGCTTAAAGCCTCTGCTTGGCAATGGGAGCGATACAAGTTCAAGGTAGAGTTAATTGAACAGCTGAAGAGTAATTCAACTTTAGTGGCCGTTCCTCTTTTGAACTTTACAGATAGTTTCTCTGACCCCGAAGCACTACTTCATAAGAAAGTTAGCGCGAAGGGTAGCTACGACTTCGATAGACAAGCTATTATAATCAACAGAACCTATTCTACAGGTTCTGGGTACTGGCTCTTAGCACCCTTTAAACTGGAAGGAACGAATCAAGCAGTAATTGTTAGCAGAGGATTCATTCCCTTTGAAGATCGCACACCGGACACTTGGACAAAATATAACTCCAGCTCTGGGAAAATCGAAGGGGTTGTTCAACTCTCAGTTTCAAAAAAAATCCTCACTCCCTCAAACCCTAAGACTGGAGACGGACAGCCTTTCGCTCATAAATTTCTCTATCCAGAAATTGATGCAATGGCACGGCAACTTCCCTACTCTGTCATTGAAGGATTTTTTATTCAGCGATTGAGTGAGGAAAAATTTGACCCTCGCTCCCCGGTTTACCCTGCCGAGGATGTCAAAATCGATGTTCCGCCAGAGGTGCACTATGGCTATACTTTTGAATGGATTATTTTAGCTTTTGCTACACTTTCTGTTTCTTTCCTGTTGCAGGCTTTTCCGAGAAATCCGAAAGCAAAGAAAAGTTAATTTGCACTCAGAGTGCCCCCTCAACTGTTCATATAGTGATAACTGACTACTTTTAATGGTTTATCCTGAAAACATAACATTTCCGGCAAGATAGTCTTTAAATTGAAGATCTTATCTTGTATACAAGGGCTAAATTCTTGGGAATTCGATTGTTACTCTATTTTAATGTTTTGTATTAAAAAAACTAGTCTCTACCTAGCACCCAGCTTAAAACTGCTGGTTCTTTTTGCCGCTCTGTCTTTTTTCACAGAGACTGAAGCACGTGCGACCAAAAAGCCGGAAGAGATTCCAGCGGTTGCTGGGGTTGTGGAAAAGCTAGATGATATTATTGATTTAGACCTAATTTTCACAACATCTAAAGGTGAGACACTTCCTCTTAGAAGGATACTTAAACCACAAAGACCTACTATAATAGTGCCGGTTTACTACCGTTGTCCACGACTATGTAGCTTAACCCTAAACGGACTATTGGATGGTTTGAGAGACCAGGACCTTCAACCCGGAGAAGACTTTAATATAGCAACAGTGAGCTTTGCTGAAGGCGAAAAGCATCCTCTAGCAGCAAGCAAGCAGAAGGCCTACCTCTCGGCTCTGCTTGATGAACCTGGAAAGCTAGAGGGAGAATTAGACAAGGCCTCTCTAGAAAAGGGCTGGCAGTTCTTAACAGGGGAACCGGATCCCGTTAAAAAACTAATGAACCAAGTAGGGTTTAACTATGTGCTGGACGGTGATGAATATTCGCATTCAAGCGCTATGATGCTAGTAAGCCCCACCGGAAAAATCACCCACTATATTTACGGTTTTCCGCTAAAGGGGAAGAGTCTCAGATTGGCCTTAATTGAGGCTTCTGAAGGAATTATTGGCAGTGCATTTGACCGGATTTTGTTATATTGCTTCCGCTTTGATCCCACTAAGGGTCAATATAGCTTGGCAATTTTAAAGCTGCTTCAGGTTGTTGGTGGACTTACCCTACTTGGACTAGGGACAATGATTTTTATTTTGAAAAAACAGGAGAGTATCTAACTAATCATGTTCGACTTTTTTGATTATATGCCAATTCAAGCCAGCACTTGGGCAGACCGCGTTGACTGGATGAACAATTGGATTACAGATGTCTCTACCATCTGCACGGTAGCTATAACCGCAGTCATGCTCTACTTTGCGATTCGCTACCGGGCAGGAAAACATTCTGCTCCTTCAAGTAAAGCTGACCATAACCTGAACTTGGAAATAGTTTGGACTGTTATTCCAAGTATTGTTTGTGTTTACTGTTTCTACATTGGCTTCGACGTCTACAAGGAAATGCGAACACCACCAGCCAATGCCACAGAAATCGGAGTTACTGGTTTCAAATGGGGCTGGAACTTTACCTACGAAAACGGAAAGACTTCATCTAAAGAATTGGTTGTGCCAGTTGGCGAGCCAATCAAACTAGTAATGAAATCCTCTGACGTCTTACATAGCTTTTTCATTCCATCGATGAGGGTCAAAGAAGACTTACGGGGTGACCGTTATAGTTACCTTTGGTTTACACCAACTATTACCAGTGACGAGCAACCGGGCGGAGTTTTTCCTATTTTTTGTGCTGAATATTGTGGTGTAAATCACTCCGGAATGCGAGCAGGCCTCAAGGTCGTTAGCCGTGCTGAATACAACGATTTTATCCAAGAAAGAGGAGCTATCGAGCTTAGTCCTTTGGAACTAGGTGCCAAGTTATATAACGAGAAAGCTTGCATCACATGTCATTCTCTAGACGGGTCTAAGGTAGTAGGGCCTACCTTCAAAGGATTGTACGGAGCTAACAGAGAGTTCACCGAAGGTGAACCAGCAGTGGCAGACGAAAACTATTTAAGAACTTCGATTCTCAACGCTGGGAAGCAAATAGTATCGGGCTACCAAAATGTGATGCCTGCGTTTGAAGGACAGCTGAATGATAAAGAGATCGATGCCTTAATTGCTTTTATCAAGGCTCAAAAACCATAGTAAGCACCACGTAATTTAATTCTATAACCAATCAAGAGAGAACAAAGTGGGAACGACTGCAGACGGAAAAAAACTGAACTATCTTAACTGGGAAAAAGGTTTGTGGTCCTGGTGGATGACTATTGACCACAAGCGATTGGGGCTAATGTACTTAGCTTCGATTCTTATTTTCTTTTTCCTTGGCGGAGCAGCAGCTCTAGCGATACTAATGGAGTTATTTACTCCTGAGGCCGACACCTTGGTATTTGGAGATGATGCCCAGACTCTGACTCCTCAGCAACTGGATACCGAAGCCAAGTCCAATTACAATACTGCTTTTACGCTGCATGGCGTAATCATGATTTTCTTGTTTATTGTACCAGGAATTCCAGCCACCTTAGGGAATTTCTTACTTCCACTAATGGTAGGAGCGAAAGACGTAGCCTTTCCGAAATTAAACAGACATAGCTTTTGGGTGTACACCCTAGGCTCTTTCATCGCTCTTCTGGCGGTCTTTCAGGGCATAGATACGGGATGGACGTTTTATGCGCCCTATTCCATTCAGGAAAATGGTTATGGGGTGATCCTGATGACCTTTGCGGCGTTCATCCTCGGTTTTTCGTCGATTATGACCGGGGTGAACTTTTTGGTTACCATTCACAAAATGAGAGCTCCTGGGCTTACCTGGGACAAATTACCTCTATTTGTTTGGTCAATGTATGCAACTTCCATACTTCAGGTTGTGGCCACTCCGATTGTAGGTATCACCCTTTTACTCCTAATAGCTGAAAATATTTTTGGCATTGGAGTGTTTGATCCAGCAGTAGGTGGTGACCCAGTACTTTTCGAACATCTATTTTGGTTTTATTCTCACCCGGTAGTTTACATTATGATTCTGCCAGCAATGGGAATTGTTAGTGAAATCATTCCTGTGTTCTCGAGGAAGCCAATTTTCGGCTACACTTCAATCGTTTTCGCCAGTGTAGGAATTGCAGCGATTGCACTTCTGGTCTGGGGTCACCATATGTTCGTTGCCGGAATGTCTAACATGGCTCGATATATATTCTCATTCCTCACTTTCTTTGTGGCTGTGCCGACAGCGATTAAAGTCTTTAACTGGATTTGCACCATGTATAAGGGTTCCATTCACTGGGATACCCCCATGCTCTACGCAATGAGTTTTGTCTTTTTGTTCATGATAGCAGGCACTACTGGAATTCACCTAGCTACGCTAGCCACAGACGCTCATTATCACGACACCTATTTTGTAGTTGCTCACTTTCATTACACCATTCAAGGGGGTGCTGTGATTGGACTGGTGGCCGGACTCCACTACTGGTTCCCGAAGATGTTTGGAAAGATGTACAATCAACCCGTTGCTAAATTAGGCTGGTTGATTTTATTCATAGGATTTAACGGAACTTTCTTGCCTCAGTTTATTCTTGGCATGGAGGGTATGCCCAGACGTTACGCTAGCTATCCGGAAGAATTTACAGATCTTCACCAACTAAGTACCAAATTTGCTATGTTCAATGGACTTGGCTACGCCCTAGTTTTTGGAAACCTTTTCGTGTCTATTTTCACAGGTAAAAAATGTGATGCTAATCCTTGGAGAGCACTGACTCTTGAATGGAAGGCTGACTCACCTCCTATTCATGAAAACTTTGAAAACATTCCTAGGGTCGATGAAGGATTCTACGGATACGACAAAGAAGTTGAGGAAGAAGAAACTGTAAAAGGAGGAGCTACTCATGGCGCATAAAGAGCTTCCTGCGGGACATTTTAGTCATTGGGAGCCCGAAACAGCCTATCATGGCTCCAAACTGGGAATGTGGCTGTTCTTGGCCACAGAGGTTCATCTTTTTGGTGGGCTATTTTGCGTTTTCGCTCTTTACCGTTGGAGAATGCTAGAGAATTTCGACCAATGGGCAATGACTTTAAACTGGAAACTTGGGGCATTAAATACAGTGTTTCTATTGACCAGCTCTTACTGGATGGTCAGGGCTGTTGACGCCGCCCAAAAAGGGTTTAACAAGAAGTGCAAAAAATACCTGGAAATAACCATGCTCTTTGGTTGTGGCTTTTTTGTTGTTAAGTTTTTTGAGTACAAAGCTAAACTAATCGACCATGTTCCCGCAATAACACCGAGCACTAATGTTTTTTATGGCCTTTATTATGTAATGACCTCACTACATGCTTTGCATGTCTTGGTTGGAGTTGGGCTTATTGCATGGATTTGGGACATGGCCAGAAAAGAAAAATTCTCAGTCACATACTATACGCCAGTAGAGATGATCGGACTTTACTGGCATCTGGTAGATGTAATTTGGATATTCC
>CALIEE010000260.1 GCA_938022485.1 uncultured bacterium
TATTGCACTCCTGAAAGATTCAACTAAAGATATTAACTAAATTGGTTAAGGCGGAGTAGCATTGAACCGGAGTGTCCAATGCAGTCCGCCATTATAGCAAAGCTAGCGTTCGAAATACTGGATAGTTCTCTTAAGCCCTTCATCGAGATCGATCACTGGACTCCAACCTAAGGTCTGTTTCGCAAGAGAAATATCTGGAGTTCTTCGGACTGGATCATCCACTGGTAAATCCTTATAGACTATTTTGGAATCCGAACCGGTTAACCTTATGATCCTCTGTGCTAGAGCCTGAATCTCAATATTCTGGGGGTTACCAAGGTTGATCGGGCCTAGTTGCAAAGTCTCGTGGTTCATAACCTTGATCATTCCGCTAACCAAGTCATCAACGAAACAAAATGAGCGAGTTTGTTTCCCATCGCCGTAAATAGTTATCGGATCGCCAGCGAGTGCTTGGTTAATAAAATTAGGCACTACTCTACCATCACCTGCTCTCATTCCTGGGCCGTAGGTGTTGAAGATCCTGATTACTGACACCTCAACATTCTGATGTTGATGGTACATGTAGCAAAGAGTTTCTGCGCCTCGTTTACCCTCATCATAGCAAGCCCTGGGTCCCATGGTGTTCACATTCCCATTATAGGATTCAACTTGAGGATGATGTTCCGGCGGCGGGTTTCCATATACCTCTGAAGTGGAAGCCATTAGCACTCTGGCGCCTTTTGAGGCGGCAAGTTCAAGTACATTTCGCGTCCCGTCTATACAGGTACTAAAAGTCTGTATCTCATTATCCTGATAGGCTAGTGGCGATGCCGGGCAAGCCAAATGGTATATTTCATCTATAGAACACTCTCTTAGTATCCAGTGTAGGTCTTCATTGACCGAGCAGGCAATAACTTGAGCGTACCTAGCACACTCACTTGACTGCATGGAGCCACTGGTTTGAAAATTATCCACAACGATAACGTTATGTCCATCTACCGAAAGCTGCCTTACTACGTTGCTACCGACAAACCCAGCTCCACCTGTCACTAGTATATTCTTAGCCATTTGAAAGTTCCTCTTTGTGGCTTGTGAAAAATAAATGTAAAAAAAGGGGAAAGCTCACTCCCTTATTGAAATAAAGGAGTAAGAAATTAGACTTCTACTATTGGCGGGAGATGAGAGAGAAAACAGATCTGAGAGTAAACTGAACGACTCAGGGCCTGAATATGCTGCGAATAAGCTATATTACTAAACTACCACTGGCAATTTTAACCTGTGTTTTAATTTGCTTTGTTGGCCCCAGGGTCTAACTAGTTGTTTATTAAGGTTTTAGTGTCTACTCAAAAATACCTTAATGCAAAGAACTGAGTCTCTATTGGCTGGCTAACCCCTAGTTTTGAAGTTATTCGTTTTCGCTAACTAAGCCGTTATTTCCAGCTCTGTTTCCTTAATCTGTGGGCCGTGACGCACCATTCTGTAAACCCTCAAAGCTTCATCGTAAAATAGCGCTCGCAAGGTAAGAAGGTAGGTGATCCCTCCAACTAAAATGGTGGAGATCAGCAATAATAAATCTGAAATTCTTCCCAACATAAATTCTCGATAAGACCAAGTAACTGCTGCCATTACAGCCACTGAAACAAAGGTGATGCTATAGTTCTTAATATAACGCCACGCACCGATGCCGGTAGCAACGTTTACAAACTTTCCAGAGACCAAAACGGTCAGCGGATAAGCAGTCAACCAAGTATAGTAGAGCCCTTTTTCTCGGAAATAGCTCAATCCAAAATAAAAACTGAGCCCGAGAATAGCGAAGTTTATTGCTGAAATATAAAACAATAAATTTGCTCGCCCCATTGCTAGCAAAAGCCTAGAGACCTGATCCACACAAGATATTAGACTCCAAATCCCACACATAACCTGAAACATAGGAACAATTGGTCGCCATTTTTCACCAATTAAAATAGGAATCATTTCAGGAGAGACAATAGCCATTCCGATCAATCCCGGCACAATGATTAAGGACATTCCCCTGCTCACGTCTAAGTATGCTTTTAAAAGCACCTCACTGTCTTGTTTGAGCTTGCTGTAATAACTGAGAAGGATGCTACTTACAAAAGCATTCATTTTACTTAGTGGCAACTCAGCCAACATATAGGCCATAGTGTAAAAGCCTAAGAAATTAGCGCCGAGCATCTTACCGACTAGAAGGTCGTCGATTTTGGTCCCACCAGCCCAAAAAATCAGGCCACCTGCCGTGTAGGCCCCAAATCTCAAAGCCTCCTTTACTAACGATTTCTCAAATAGAAATCCGTATTTTACGGGACTAGCTACGTTCAACCAGACTGCGGAAAGGAAATCCCCAATAAGCTGGCCAATCATTAAGGCCCAGTAGCCATAACCCTTGAGGGCCAGAATCACTGTGACCACTTGTCGAAGAAAGCCGATGGAAAGGTTCATCAAAGCTATCGGTTTAAAATTCAGATCTCTTTTTAGCTTAGCTTCAGGAACAGCCGATGCTCCTTTAAAAAGAAAAGAAAGTGCCATCACCAAGAAGACATCCTTCACTCTTTCATCTTCTAAGAATCCAGCAACTTCACCGGCTGCAGTGAGGCAAAACAGAGAAACCAAACTCGTTAGAATAAAGATTAAAGTAAAAGCCGTCTTTTCTACTCGCTCGTTCATCTCTTCTCTCTGAACAAGCCAAAGTTCCAATCGAAGAGTTACTAGAATTAGTAGATAAGGATGGAAAGAACCCGCCAGGGCCATTACTCCATAATCTTCTGGCAACAGGATACGCGCCAGATAAATAGTGAAAATCCAAGAGCAAGCCTGCCAAATCACTGAAGAGGAGGCAAACCAGAGCAAGGCTTTTCTGGCCTTCTGATCAGCCTCTTGTTTTTGGAGATTGTCGGCCATTTAGGGACCTAGCCAAGTAGGCAGGCTAGAAGTCTGCTGCTACAGCGTCTTCGTATATGACGCGACTAGCTTCATCCAGCATTTCTGAGAGAGCCAGTCTTTGCTGCCCCCTGGAAACCTCTCTGTTACCAATTGTTCCCAAGGTTCCAACACCAATTCCGCTCTGCGTAAAGCTCGAGCTAGAAGTTACAACTACGTCACTGGTTCCAGCGAAAGTTTCTCGAACAACGTAATCATCAACTCTCCACAAAATTTGACCGTTCCGTCGTTTAAGCTCACTGTCAATAACGAGAATTAAATCCTCTTCAAGTGAAATATCAGTAACTCCGGTTACATCTCTAACTTCTGTGTAAACTCTCTTAATCACCGTTTCCAGAACTGCATCAGCATCCGAGTTCGACTCTAGAACATCCACCACCCCAAAGCGTTCGAATCTTGAGCGAAGTTTTTCAGTAAACTCGATACCCAAGCCACTTTCGGAAGTGTTATTTTTAACCACTGGGATTGCAACAGACTTAACATCGTCTGGAAGAACTGAGCCACTTCCACGAAATTTGTAGCCACAGCCTCCTAAGGCCAAGAGAGCAAGAAGTGATGCAAGAAGAAATACTGGATTTAAGGACTTGGTTTTCATCGAAATATTAAATAAGTGGGAAATCTATGGGCCATAAATCTACCTATTCTGAAGACTGTTGCCCTTGAACCGCCTAGGGTATACCTATTTCCCCAGAGCGAGCAATTTTTCTAACATAATTTTCGTAAACAATGAAATACGACCCGGCTAACATAGAGCCAAAATGGCAGAATTATTGGGAAAGTAAAAAGACTTTCTCAGTCCAAGAGGACCCCAACAAGCCAAAGTATTACGCTTTGGACATGTTTCCTTACCCATCCGGTGCCGGCCTACATGTTGGCCATCCTGAGGGCTATACCGCCACTGATATAATCTGTCGCCATAAGCGCATGAAGGGATTCAATGTACTTCATCCGATGGGTTGGGATGCTTTTGGTCTGCCGGCGGAGCAATATGCTCTGGAAACCGGTACTCATCCGGCAGTAACAACTAGAAAGAATATCGATAACTTTCGCAGGCAAATCAAACAATTGGGATTTTCCTATGACTGGGACAGAGAGGTCGCGACCTGCGATGCAGACTACTACAAATGGACCCAGTGGATTTTTTCTAAACTCTACGAAAAAGGCCTAGCCTATATGGCTGAAGTGCCAGTGAACTGGTGCCCTGCCCTTGGCACGGTATTGGCCAATGAAGAAGTCATTGACGGCAAGAGCGAACGTGGCGGCCATGATGTGATCCGAAAACCTATGCTTCAATGGATTTTGAAGATAACGGACTATGCCGACAGTTTGCTTGAAGGGCTCGAAGACCTAGACTGGCCAGAAGGTGTCAAAAACCAACAACGACACTGGATTGGAAAAAGCCAAGGAGCCACTGTTTATTTTAAAGTTGCGGATAGTGAAAACCTACAATTTGAAATTTACACTACTCGACCAGATACATTATTTGGAGCCACTTACTGTGTAATTGCCCCAGAGCATCCTCTACTTGAGGAAATTGTATCGGACGATTGCAAAGAGAAAGTAGTCAAATATGCCACTGATGCTAAGAATAAACTTGATCGAGTTCGACAAGAAGACGCCAATAAAAAGACAGGTGAATTTACAGGGGCCTATGCCCTGAACCCAGTTAATGGGGAGAAGCTTCCAATTTTCGTAGCCGACTACGTATTAATGACCTACGGAAGTGGAGCTATTATGGCAGTGCCTGGCCATGACCAGAGAGACTGGGAGTTTGCCAAAAAATTTGAACTACCTATCGTTGAGGTAGTTTCCGGTGGAGACATCGCAAAGGAAGCTTGGACTGGAGATGGCAAATTAATCAACTCCGGAATGCTGGATGGGCTTGAGGTAGATACTGCCAAGAAAAAGATAATTTCTTGGCTTGAAGAAAAAAATCTTGGTCGAAGTACAATAAACTATAAACTTAGAGATTGGCTTTTTAGTCGCCAGAGATACTGGGGCGAGCCTTTCCCGATAGTGCACACAGAAAACGGGCCGCAACTTCTTCCAGAAAATGAACTTCCCGTGGTGCTGCCTGAAGTAGAGAGGTATCAGCCTACAGAAGATGGTGAGCCTCCACTAGCAAGAGCAAAAGACTGGCTTACTCATGAAAGCGGAGCGCAAAGAGAAACCAACACCATGCCTCAATGGGCTGGCTCCTGTTGGTATTACCTTCGTTACATTGACCCTAAGAACTCTGAGCAAGCCTGGGATAAGGAGAAAGAACAGTACTGGATGCCTGTAGACCTCTATATAGGTGGTGCAGAACACGCCGTTCTCCATCTTCTTTACTCTCGGTTCTGGCATCACGTGCTGTTTGACCTTGGACTGGTTTCAACCAAAGAACCTTTCCAGCGACTAGTAAACCAAGGAATGATTCTGGGCGAAGACAATGTAAAAATGTCTAAAAGCCGAGGAAATGTAGTTAATCCAGATGATATCATCTCTGAGTTTGGTGCTGATACCCTCAGAGTATATGAAATGTTTATGGGCCCTCTCGAGCAGGTAAAACCCTGGAACACGAGAAGCGTAGGCGGAATGCATAGGTTTCTTTCCCGCGCCTGGAGAGCACTGGTATCCGATGATGGTAGTCTCAAGTTGAGTGATGGGAGCGCCTCTGAAAAGCTAGAGAAAGCAATTCACAAGACTGTGATGAAAGTTGGCGATGATATTGATAATCTAAAATTTCACACCGCTATTGCTAGCTTAATGACTTTTGTTAATGACGCCATTGAAGAAAATTCAATGTCTCGCTCAGTTGCAGAGAAGTTTGTATTGATACTTTCTCCCTTTGCCCCTCACCTAGCTGAGGAACTGTGGGAAAAGCTTGGACATAGCGAAACGCTAGCCTACCAGTCTTGGCCAGAATACGACCCCAAACTGGTAGTCGATGACACCATTACTATTGCGATTCAGGTGAATGGTAAAAAGCGAGACACTATTGATGTGGCACGAGACTTAGATAAAGAAGCACTACTAGATTCTGTCAAAGAATTAGCTAGTATCCAGAAGAACATTGATGGAAAGTCTATTGTCAAAGAGATAGTAGTGCCAGGAAAACTTGTAAACCTAGTAGTGAAATAGTTCCATTGTTAAACTAGGAATCCCAAAAGTCCGAGGTTAGCATCACCAGTATGGTGAATAGCTCAAGGCGTCCAATAATCATACAGGCGCTCAGCAGTAATTTTATAAAGTCTGGAAACCCAGAGTAATTTAGCATTGGACCAGCATCGCCCAGGGCTGGGCCCATGTTGGCCAGGGCTGACACTGAGGTGCTTATTGAAGTTAAAATATCAATCCCCATTGCGGTTTGAAATAAACTTACAATCACCACCAAAAATACAAACAAACAGGCATGAGCAAAAATCGCACTGGCAGTAGAAAAATTTACTTTCTCCCCTCCTTTCTTCAGTGGAATAACGGCTCTGGGATGAAGCATTTGATGAAGTTCTCTTACACCCTGCTTAAAAAGCATCATCGCTCGGATACATTTGAGCCCACCTGAGGTCGATCCAGCACAACCACCGACAACCATTAGATTGAGTAAAATAAACTGGGCAAAGGGAGACCAAAGTAGATAGTCGTAAGTAGCATAACCTGTAGAACTGATTAAGCTAACAACTTGAAAAGCAGCCAGCCTCAAAGCCTCCCATGCCGAGATTGCTAAGTCACTCCATATTGAAATAGCGATTAAACAAATTGATATTGAAATTAGG
>CALIEE010000261.1 GCA_938022485.1 uncultured bacterium
AAAAGTAAGTAAAGGGCTAGAAAACAAAGCGGCTGAACTGACCAGTAAGGCTTAAAAAAAAACAGCAAGGGCAACCAATACCCAAATAAACAAGAAGCTCACTTGTGGGACCCTAGCATTCTTTAAGTAAGCAAAAAGTGAAGGAAGAAGTATTGAGGCTTCGTAGTACAAAAGATGAGGAGAAAATAAAACCAAGAGAGGTCCTAAGAATTCACCAGATACTGCTCTACCTTTCAAGTTTAGTCGGATCAAAAATCCCAGCAATACAGTTAAGCAAACGAGAGAGGCTAGAAGTTCTATATTGAAAAAGTCTGGTAGAACATAAAGAGAAATCTGTTGAGATAAATTTGCTTGGTTATCTTTACTTCCGAACTCACCCACCGCACTTAACCAAACCAATGGCCAGCTTAGGCCATAATTAAAGGCGGAAAGTAAAAAACACCCTAGCCATATAAATGAAGCCACAAACAATGGCCTAAAAATTCCACTCATTAAAAAGATTGTCGCAGCGATAAAAGCAAGTTGAGGCTTGTAACAAAGAACTCCTAAGCAGATACCGGGCAGCAATGCTTTCCCTAGCTTTGACCCATTCTTCTTAGATAAATCTTCGGACATATATAAAACCAATAAAAACGCAAAGAGAGAGTTCTGACCTCCAGCAATTGAACTGAACAGTGGCAGAAAACTCAAAGCTGCCGCTAGTAATATCCAGAAGCTATATCCCGTCCTAAAAGAAACAGCTCTCATACTGAAAACCAGTAAGACCATTTGAATCAGCAGATAACAAAACTTGGCAGAATAAGGTCCCATCTCCGCAAACAAAGAAAAGAACTGAGCAACGAAGGGCGGGTAAGCATATTCCAAATAGAATTGATCGAAACCAAAATACTTGCTCTGAATAGCTGCCTGAAGGCTTGGATCGTAAAGCGAAGCTATGCTCTCGCCCTCTTTAACTAATACTCCAGCGGCATAGAAAGCCGGAAAGTCTCCTTGTAGGTGACTGTGAGAGGCAGAACCAATGGAGTCTGAATACAGCCCTTTAAACATTAGGGCAAAAAGAACCACAAGTAGAGTGCAGGCCAATGCTACTGATGCTCGCTCAAGCTGCCTTGAGGAAATAGATGCAGAGGGAAGAAAATTTTTTAAAATAGAATCTATCTTACCCAGGCCCGCAATAAAAGTTAAAGGTGTCGGTGCTAAAAGTATTCGGAAAACCAACTAGTAATTTGGTTCTTCATACGCATAAAAACACTATCTTCGTCGAGCCTTACAGAAGAACCCTGGCCTTCCCTTGCTCCATAAAGAACCAAACCAACTCCGGTCGCAAAGTCAGGTGAATTCACAACATCAACTAAACCGCCAATGTCTGTAGGTCTTCCAACTCTTACCGGCAGATTAAACACTTGCTCCGCCAACTCAGACGAGCCATCAAGCAGAACAGTACCTCCAGTTAAAACAATTCCTCCTGTCAACAGCTCGTCGTAACCAGACCTAACTAACTCAGCTTGAACCAGAGTGAATATTTCTTCCATTCGTGGTTCTAAAATTTCAGCTAAAACCAATCTGGAAAGAACCTCAGGCTCCCTTCCTCCCGTGGAAGGAACCTCTAGGGTATCACTATGCTGAACCAAAGAAGCCATAGCAGAGCCAAATCTTCTCTTTATTTCCTCAGCAGAAGCCTTAGGAGTTCTCAATCCATGTGAGACATCATTCGTAAGATTATCACCTCCAAGCGGAATAACAGCAGTATGTTTAATCGCTCCAGAATGAAAAACTGTAATATCAGTAGTTCCGCCCCCAATATCGACTATAGCTACCCCAAGCTCTTTTTCCTCTGGGGAAAGCACAGCCTCAGCAGAGGCTATTGGTTCAAGGACAATATCGTTAACCTCTAAACCAACTCTGTTAGCACTTTTTACAATATTCTGTGCGCTAGAGACAGCACCAGTGACTATGTGAACTTTTGTTTCAAGTCGAACACCACTCATTCCGAGTGGCTCTCTAATACCATCTTGCTGATCGACGATATACTCTTGAGGAAGGATATGGAGAATCTCCCGGTCCATTGGAATTGCAACCGCTTGAGCTGCATCTATCACCCGCTCGACATCCCTGGGTCCCACTTCTTCTTTGTTTCTGACAGCCACTATTCCATGACTGTTAAAGCCCTTAATATGCTCCCCTGCTATACCAGCATAGACCGAAGTAATCTCACAACCTGCCATCAGCTCAGCTTCTTCGACAGCATGTCGAATAGAATTAACCGTAGCCTCTATATTGATGACGACACCTTTCCTAAGTCCACTAGAAGGGTGTTTACCAATACCAATGATATCAACTTTTCCACCCGCGGCTGCTTGCGCAACAATCACCGCTATTTTGGTAGTCCCAATATCTAGTCCAACAATTATCTCGGGTTTAGTAGCCACTTCTTAATCGACTCCCTACTTCTCTAAAATTCACACCTACAACGGACACCATGACTTTTATACCTACAACTAGGGAAAAAGCGATAAGAATAGGAAATATGTCAGGTCATACCCCACTAGCTTCATCCTAATTAAAGAAAACTTTTAGCCAAGTTTAAGCAATCACGCGACAAAAAAATTTAACTGCACATATTTAGTGCGTTTACTTGGCGACAACTCGGTCAGAAAATCTCAAATCCAAAACAGAAACAACTTTACCTTCCGCTTGCAATCTATCCCTAACCTGTGAATAACGCTTCAAAGCGTCTAGAATTGATTCTTCATTTTCAACTGAAATTAAGACCCGTCCTGTTCTTGCCAATTTTCGATTCTCGGGCTGGAGTTCTAAGCCCCCTTTAATGAAGCTGATACTAGAGATTGCGAACGGAAAGCCTCCTAAATTATCAATAATACCTAGAACTCTCAAAACCCAAGAAAACTGCTGCTCATTCATTCTCTGAGGACCTTGGTTAAGCAATCTTGGTAAACTACTTAGTAGGTACTGAAGGTTATTGTCTCTAATCTCTGCCGTGGGCTGAAGCAGTACTCCACTTCTTGCAACAAGCCATGAAGGTTCGGAAGGTCCATAATCGAGCACGATCCATGGAACCTCCTCTTGCACTGATAATAAAATTTTCTTGGAGAAATAGTACTTACTAAGCTCAACAGATGAAATCCATGCATGCGACCTTAGCTTTTTTAAAACCCGACTTGAATCAACAGCCAACATTGACATCCCTGACTCTAACCCAGACACCTCAATAATCTTTCTATCCGACAAATAGCTATTACCTTCAACATCAATAGTCTCAAGGGGAGTTAGCTTCTCAACAAAACTAGCATCTTCAGCTAAGGCCACAGACACGTAAGGCTTGTAAAAAACTAAGCACGTAAATAACAAGACTATGAGCATCGAACGCACCTGTCAGCTTTTCCAAAAAATCACTTCTGACTTCAACTCAACTCCCTCACTATCAAAAACTTTTTTCTTCGCTAGTTTTACCAAACGAAAAACACTTTCGGCCTTGGCATTCCCGCTATTCTTAACAAGCCAGTTGCAGTGCATCGAAGAAAAACTAATTTCCCCATCACCTATTCCTGACAAGCCATTTCGTTCTAACAATGCTCCAGCACTTAGACTCTCAGGATTTTTAAAAACTGATCCGGCTGAGGGCAAGTGTAAAGGTTGCGTTTCTTTTCGATAATCTAAGCTAGCTTTTCGCTCTCTCATAATTTTTTCAGTATCTCCTGCAGTAAGCTTGAGACCAACTGACACAACTATTTCCTCAGGCCTAAGTCCACTCTCTCTATAGCCAAAGCCAAACTCTTCGAACCCTCTCTCTACCAAAGTCAGATTCTCATCCAACACCCAGGCTCGACTCAAAACTTTAGAAATACTACTACCATGAGCTCCTGCATTCATTCGCACAGCGCCACCCAGCTGTGCTGGGATACCAGCAGCAAACTCAAGTCCACTAAGGCCGATAGCAGCGCTTTCTCTGCTTAGAGACATTAGCTGGCAGGCTGCTCCACAAAAAACTTCAACTGTCTCACCAGCTCTAAAGGTAGAAGGATTCTTTCTATGATCGAGGAAACGCTCGTTTAGAAAATCATCAACAGAGGAAGAGGAAAATTGAACCCCAGCAACACTAAAGGCACTGCTTCTAGAAAACTGAATTACAGGTTCAGAAAGACCAGCATCGTCAATTACTAGATTAGAGCCTCCACCAATGAACCTCCACTTGCGGCCATTTTCTCTGAAATAAGACAATAGTTCTTTCAATTCTGTTAATGACGAAACCTGCCAAAGCTCGACCATCCCCCCGAGTTTAAAACTAGTTAGTTCCGAACCAGGCAAATTCCCTTTAAAATATCGCTCTTGAACGCTCACTAAAACAACCTCAAGCGGCTTTCACCTGCAACAAGCCAGCCCCAGAAATAGCTTCTCGAACAATCGAACCAATAGAACCAGCCCCCATAGTCAAGAGAACATCTCCATTATTAGAGTCAGCTACAATTTTGGAAATCTCTTTTTCTATTTCAGGAAGATAGGTAGCAGACACTCCTCTAATTTTTGAAGCCAGTTTATCGGAACTAATGCCCTCAATAACTTTCTCGCCAGCGGCGTAAATATCAGAAATAAAAAGCTGATCTACACCTTCAAAACAGTCTAAAAACTGTTCAAAAAGCTCACTAGTTCTTGAGTAGCGATGAGGTTGGAAAATCACCTTAAGCCGCCCTCCATTTTGAATCCTTGCCGCAACACCACTCTTGATAGCATTAACGGTGGCTGCAATCTCCTTAGGGTGATGAGCATAGTCATCAACCACCATAAGCTCCTCAGTTTCAAGTAAAACCTCAGCACGCCTGGCCACACCCGGGTAGCTAGCCAAGCCCTTAGCAATATCAGCAAGTGGAGTGCCGACCTCAATCCCGATTGCGATTGCTGCTAGCGAATTTAAAATCTGATGGTGGCCAGATAATGGCAATTCAATATCAATCGTCTCCACTCCTCGCCGATCCTGACTCTTAACAGCAAACCTATCGTAGTCAATCTCAACTCTAAACTTTGAGACAAAGCCTTCAGTACGGCAATCTTTTGCTCGAATATCGGCACGCTCGTCAAATCCATAGAACCTAACTCTCCGCCTGCCACTATCCTTCACTCGTTTTCCAATCTGATAGGAATGAGTATCCTCTGCGCAAACGACGGCGAGCCCATAGAAAGGCAAGTTTTGGAGAAATTCTTCGAAAGATTCTAACAAGTTTTCAAAACTTCCATAGTGAGAAAGATGCTCATTATCGATATTGGTAACGACTGCTAAGGCAGGCTTTAGTAAGCTAAAACTTCCATCACTCTCATCAGCCTCAGCAACGAAAAATCTCCCTCCACCTAGCCTCGCTCCGCTAGCGGAAGTAAGTACACGCCCCCCAATAGCCATACTAGGATCATGGCCTGCGCTTCTGAGCATATGCCCGGTTATAGAAGTTGTGGTAGTTTTTCCATGCGAACCCGCTACCGCAATTCCATATCGAGAACGCATCAACTCCGCCAACATTTCAGCTCGTTTAACTACCGGAATTCCGCGCTCTCGGGCCGTTTCGATTTCTGGATTGTCCTTTGGTATCGCTGAAGAGTAAACGACAACAGCTGTATTCTCTGGAAGATTTCCTCTAGAATGACCTCTAAAAACCGTTACTCCAGATTTTTCCAAGTGAAGAGCCAGCTGCCCCTTATTCAAGTCGCTACCAGAAACACTATATCCCATTCCAAAAAGAAGCTCTGCAATGCCGGCCATGCCAACACCACCTATGCCAACAAAGTGTATATGGGTATCTGGTTCGTACATTACAAAAAATTCCTCAAATCAACTATAGCTGGCTGGCCGCTTCCATTAACTCTCTAGAAATAACATCTTCAGGTGGTTCAACAACATTTCTAAAGCTATCTCTGTAGTTTGAGGAAAGTCGCTCAATTTGGCTGCGGTCTTGCTCCAATCTTCTAAGTTCAGCTTCTAAGCAAGCGGTCAAATTATCATCATCGGCACACACAACTACAGCACCATTCTCTTGTAAGCTCTTCACATTATCACCTTGATGAGCTCTAGAGATAGCTAAAGGAATGTAGATAGTTGCTCGCCCCGAACATCCCAATTCAGCTACCGTCATTGCTCCTGCTCTAGCAATCACTAAATCGGCTTGCTCAATCCTAGCAGGCAAATCTTCAAAAAAAGCTTCGCAAAGAACATTCTCAACTCCTTTCTTTTCATACTTTGCTCTAACAGACTCTAAATTCCTTTGACCAGTTTGATGAACGACTTCAATACCAAGCTCCTGAAACAAATCCAACAGTTCGTATATGGCCTGATTAATAGACTGAGAACCCTGGCTTCCGCCAAGCACTAAAAGCTTTAAGGGTTTACTATGAACCTGCCAAGGAGAGACATCTCTGAACTTTTCGCGAACTGGATTGTTTAACCTTATAGCCTTACTTTCAGGCAGTGAAATGTCACTGTCAGGTTGCAAAAAAACTTTTCTACTGATTTTAGAAAGAAGTCTATTGGCCAGTCCGGACTTAACATTCTGCTCATGCAAGTATACTGGCAGGCCAGACAAAAAAGCAGTGAATGCCGGGATAAAACAAGGATAACCACCGAAGCCGATTACCACTGAGGGCTTTATTTCCGAAAATTTTTTCCAAGTACGCATTACCGATACTGGAAAAGCTAGTAAGTTTTTTAGAAGCCCTACGACTCCTTTTCCAACCACCGGGTGGAACTCAATACTGGTATAAGCAAAACCTTCCATCTCTACGACGAGTTTTTTCTCAATGGGCTTTCCAACTCCAATAAAACAAGTTCTTGTCTCGGGAAATTTACTCAATAATCTTTTCGCTACGACCAAAGCCGGAACTATGTGCCCCCCAGTTCCTCCTGCGGCAAAAACTACACATGGCTTGGAAGAATCTTCGGGGTTAGACATTATTCTCGACAACCCCACTCTGGCGAGACAAAGCGATCAAAAGTCCCATAATTGCCAAGTTCACCACCATTGCAGTTCCCCCATAGGCAACTAAAGGAAGTACTAAACCCTTTGTTGGAAGAACACCCGAGACCACTCCGATATTCAAAAGCGCTGGTAAAACCAGTAGCATAGTAAGGCCAACTGCTAAGCTGGAGCTAAAGGTATCAGCTCGAAGTCTAGAAGCAATACTCAAGCCCCTATAGGCAATGACCATGAAGACCAAGATAACGGTAATACAGCCGGCAAAACCCAGCTCTTCAGCAATCATTGAAAAAATAAAATCTGTATGAGCCGCAGGCAAATAAAACAGTTTTTGCCTTCCAGCCCCTAGCCCTTCACCTGATACTCCTCCAGATGAAATCGCAACCAGTGACTGAACTAGCTGATAGCCTGAGCCTGATGCATTCTCCAAAGGGTTTAAAAACGCCTCTAGACGCCTTAATCTATAAGGGGAAGAATAAATCAATGACGCTGCGGCCATGCCTCCCATCAAACCAGCTCCGATCAGATGCGATATTCTAGACACTGTGAACAACTGACTCAGAACCACTCCAGTAACAATGGCAGTGGAGCCAAAGTCAGGCTCAAGCAATAGCAAAAAACCAAGCGCTCCGATAACAATGAACGGAACAATGGTGCCAGGTAACAAACGTCTCATTTTTGAACCGTGGCGCGCGATATAACCCGAGAAATAGATAATGGCTAACAACTTAGCTAGTTCACCCGGCTGAAAACGAAAAGGACCCAAGGCGATCCAACGTTGAGCGCCGCCTGCTGAGTGGCCAATACCAGGAGTAAGTACTAAGACAAGCATTACCAACGCCAATACTAAGCCAAGTCCTGAGAACTTCTTGAGGGTTATAATTGGAAAGTTAAGGGCAGCAAAGAAAACGAAAAGACCGGCGAACACATGCAAGGTGTGAACCTTGGTCATATGAAAACCAGAGGCATAGTTCTCAACAGACATTTGAGCTGTAGTGGAATAAACCATCAAAATACTGCAGCTAAGTAGGATCACCATTGACCAAATAAGCCAGGGGTCAGACTTCAAGGAATTCGATTTCATCAGGCTAACTGATATGGGTTTATTTCGTATTTAAGATTACTCGGATTAGTTTAGTATACCCGCCATGCACTAGCATGGCTACCAGACAAACTCCCGCCCCTTCGAAATAAACTACTCTGTGTTCACCGTGACTACCGGAGCACAAGCACCGCTAATAAACACAGTGATATGATGAGAATTCACTCAGGTTAGTTTTTATTCTCTTTCTCGAGAGATATACTAAACCTAGTTTAAATTTCGGCTTTTATACTGCGCCACTGTAGGGAAATGCACCTAATTTAAATGAGGCCGACATATCATCCTATTAACAACCCTAGGAGGAGGTTCTTCTCCCGTACTTCTCTTCAACAGGATCTGAACCAGTGGCTATCAAATAATTCACAGCAAAAACAATTAAGGCCCCCAACAAACCAGAAATATGTAAAGCCATGTCGTTGGTTAAAAATGACCCCAAACAAGCAGCAATCAGTATTCGGGTAGTTCCAAGGACACTACCTTGGGCCGCTGAAACATATCCATAGCCTAAGGTGAGGGCAAACTGCCCCAAGATACCAGCAATTGTGGCAAAAAATAGATATAAAAAAGCTTGTCGGTCAGGCCAGACTAGATCCTGCCAAAATACCAAAGTAGAAATCACCAATGCTATCAAAAACATGTAAAAAAGTACGCTTAGCGTGTCATTGTGATCTCTGGACCATTTCAAACTGAATATCGATAAAGAGGCAGAGACTCCACTCGCACAACCCCAAAGAGTTCCAGTGGAGACACCAGAAAAAAATAATCCCCCCGGCTCTGCCGAATTCACAACCAATGCGATACCAGCAAAACTAAAGGCCGATAAAATCATCGTCCGAAAGTCTCTTACTTTGTAAATAAAAAGTGAAATTAGAGGCACTATTATACAATAGCTTAGGTTTAAAATATTCCCTTCAGCTAGTGTTCTAGTTTCAATACATTTATAGAGACTGCCAACAGCTCCTAAATTAAAAATAGCCCTACCAACAATAAAGTGAATTTTATTTACCTTTAGACCTTGCAATCCTCGCAAATATAAAAACACAGGACTTACAACTATCGCTCCACCTAAAAACCTAGCGAAGGTAAAGTCAGCAGTGGAAAGCTCTGTCACTTCCCCACCCCAGCGGATCAACACCGTCGTAAAATAGAAGAGAAAGGCCGAGAACAGAACCATTAGTCGCCCTAGGCTTCTATCACTAAAGCTCGAAACTAGACTAAAGATATTAGCAAGTCCAAGCCGTTGGCTCTCCATACTTTTCAGCCCGAAAAAAGCCCAGCGGAGGCTCTATCTACCATCGAGCTAAAATCCTCTCCTCTTTCCTCAAAACTAGAATAGGCATCAAAGCTGGCACAACCAGGAGAGAGTAGAACAACATCACCATCTTTACTAGCCGCAAAGCTCTGGTAAAAAGCCTCTGATAGTGAAGAATGAATCTGATCTGGAGGGATCACAACTCCAAATTGAAGCAATTCATTAGCCACTTGCCCAGAAGCTCCACCAAAGCACACTGGGTTGATCTTTTCATTTCGCATAACTTCTGCGATTTCTTCCCACTCTCCTTTTTTAGCCTGGCCACCAAGTAAGAGAAATAACTGGCCCTTCACATCTTTCACGATCGATTTAACCCCGGCTACCGCGGAGGCTACATTTGTAGCTTTAGAATCGTTGATA